>JBBRGZ010000021.1:0-22249 GCA_038223395.1 Chitinophagales bacterium | reverse complement strand
AGTTTTACATGTACATTGTTTTTAAATGCTAAGGGTGCTGTGTCTTTTGAGGCAATAAAATCTGAATCTGACTTAAATACCTTCTTTGAAACGTATTTTCCTGACGTAATACCCCTTATGCCCGATTTACAGACCGATTTTTTTGCAAATCCTACCGGTTCTCTCGTTACGGTTAAATGTTTCCCATGGATTAACGGAAATAGCCTGTTAATTGGAGATGCAGCACATGCAATTATTCCGTTTTATGGGCAAGGAATGAATTGTGGATTTGAAGATTGTAGCATTTTGAACACACTCATTGATGAATATAGTCACAATTGGAGTAAAATATTACCTGCCTTTCAGCAGTCACGAAAAGAAAATAGCGATGCCATAGCTGATTTGGCGAAGCTCAATTTTGTGGAAATGCGCGATTTAGTGGCAGACCCTAACTATCAATTTAAGAAAAAAATAGCCGCAAAGGTGGCAGAAATGTATCCGGGACGTTTTATTCCGGTGTATTCTATGGTTTCCTTTACCAATTTACCCTATAAAGATGCTTTAGACGAATATAAACGCCAAAATGCAGTGCTGGACAGTGTTTTAGAGCTTTCTGATATAAAAACAAAGTGGGATAATGCCTATTTGCCCCAAATTGCTGAAAAGCTACTAAAACAATAAAAAAAAGCCCTTTCCGAGGAAAGGGCTTTAAAAATATTATGGAAGTGGATTAATTTCCACCGGTTGCTCCACCTTTTTTCTTGATATCAACTTTTTTACCGTCAGTTGATTTAGTGCCTATTTCCGCCTTTTTAACAGGTGGAGTGGTAGATTTTGTGGTGGTTGTTGTAGTTTTTGTATTTGCTACAGTCATTTCCATCATCATCATTTTCATGCTCATGATAGTGTCCATTAACATGGTCTTTTCAGCCATACAAGTGCTATCGGCAACGCGCATGTCTTTTGTCATTTGAGCCATTTTTGCTTCAGCTTCTTTATCTGAACAAGATGCAAGAATAACTCCTGCTGTTAAAACGAAAAATAAAATTTTGATTTTCATATTGTTTGTTTTTTGAAATTTTTGGAATAGTATTTGACTACAAAGGTATAAATATATAAATAACCGTACCTTAATTTCAAAAAAATCTTTTTTTTTAAACTAAAACAAATTATGAAAACTAAAATTTCAATTTTAACGATTGCCATTATTGCAACTACAGCTGTAATTTTTACAGGTTGCGGTGCTGATGATTTAAGCACTCCTACTATAGTTCTTGATGGCGACGATCCGATGGTCATCAGCTTAGGCGGAACTTACACAGAATCTGGCTTTACAGCTACAGATGATGTAGATGGCGATATCAGCGCAAATGTTGTAACTGATGAATCTGATATCAATACAGATGTTATTGGTGAGTATGAAGTATCTTACACAGTTGCCGACAAAGCTGGAAACATTGGTACCACTACACGCACAGTAAGAGTTGTAATGGACAAACCTAATTATACAGGTCTCTATTCGGTTCACGAAGTTTGTGATATCGACGGAGATGGTATTTTCGGTGAAGTTGGTGTGCCGTATGAAATTAACGACTACACTGTTACCGTTTCAGCTGGCGGAGATGTTGACAAATTGTTATTTGAAAACTTTGGAGCTTACGGAACTATAGTTGTTGTTCCTGTTATCTTCTCAGGTAATTTAAATGATGATTTAACCGTTGATAACTATAATTTACCAGGTTCTACAATTTATTTTGATGCAACAGGTAATATTACAACCGGTACTACTAGCGACATTGAGTTTGACTTGAATTATTCAGCGAAAGATGGTGCTGATATTGTACCTTGTGATGCGCATTATATTAAACTTTAAGCTTATTTAGTACATTATTGCCCCGATATAAGTTATATCGGGGCATTTTTTTTTAATAGACTGCCTAATTTGTATACTTTTGTTGACTTATGCATTTGAAATACATAATTATTTGTGCTCTATTACTAGCCCTGGTATCTTGTCAGAAACCGGATGTAACATCACCCAAAATTCTTGTAAAAATTGACCCGAAACCTGTACATTACAGAACAGAACCTTATGTTGACGCAGGCGCAGAAGTTGTGGATGATAAAACCTGTAATTTCGACAATCTACTCGTGTCTAATGCAGTTGATATTTACCATTATGGCACTTACCCTGTAACCTATACAGCAGAAGATGAAGCAGGAAACTTAGCAGAAGCAGTGCGCAATGTTGAAATTATTTTGCCTTTAAACGATTATTATAGTCAGAATTATAATGCATTCGACACATGTACCTCAGGAAATTATTTTTATACAGCATTAATTCAGGATTGCGATTGTAATCAAAATGTTGTTTATGTTGCCAATATTAGCAATTTCGGATTATCTGCTTCATTTAATTTAAGCGTTTTTGGACAATACAATCAATTTCTTTCTCTCGATACAACAAAAACCGGTGTGAGTTTTAATGGAATTGGAACCATGAACTCGGGAGCCGACACACTGTTTTGGGATTATATAATTCAAGATACAATAGCTACAGATGTTTGCCGTTCTACATGGATTAAAGAATAACTCGGATATATCTAAACAGTACTGTAATTTTACTATAGCGTGTTATGATGTTAAAAATTAAATATTGTTTGTTTTGTTGTTTTTTATCCTGTTGCATTTTTGCGCAAAATAAAAATGAGGTACAAGGTCAGCTACTTGTGCAATTATTTAAAGGCGCCGATATTCATTCGGTTATTAATGAAATAAATCAAAATAATGCTTTACAAATTTCTCTTAATGAAACAATTTCTGAAAGATTAAATATTTGGACAATTCAATTTGATTCGCAAGTATATTTTGCTGAAAAAGTGTATATAATTTTTTTACATAATATCAATGTAGCAAATGTACAATATATCGGTTATACCGAACAACGTACTGTACCTAATGATGCCTTATTTTTTCAACAATGGAATATGTTTAACGATGGTACTACCGGTGGAATAGAAGGGTCTGATATTGATGCAGAGGCGGCTTGGGATATTGCTACAGGCGGCGTAACAATAACAGGCGATACAATAGTTGTTGCACTCATTGGCGAAGGCGCAGAATTCGACCACGAAGATTTAACATATTGGAAAAATTATGATGAAATTCCTCTCAATTTAATTGATGATGATAATAATGGTTACGTAGACGATTATTATGGATGGAATTCAACAGATGCAAATGGTATAATTCCTGATCATAGATTTCATGGTGCACACGTGGGCGGAATTGTAGGCGCAAAGGGCAATAATGGTATTGGTGTTACAGGTGTTAATTGGGATGTTAAAATTATGCCGGTATATAATATTTCAACAGAAGCGGAAGCAGTTGCATCCTATGCATATGCATTTACAATGCGCGAATTATACGACGCAACAAATGGCGAAAAAGGTGCATTTATTGTCGCAACAAACTCGTCTTTTGGAATTGATTTTGGCAGTCCGATTGACCACCCAATTTGGTGCGCAATGTTCGATTCATTAGGCACACTTGGTATATTAAGTGTTGGCGCAACTGCAAATTTTTCTGCTAATATTGATGTTGTTCTCGACTTGCCTACTGCTTGCTCTTCCGATTATTTAATTACTGCAACTAATACTGATAAAGCAGACAATCTTTTAAACGCAGGATACGGACCAACTACTATAGACCTTGGCGCACCAGGCACTTTGGTGTATTCTACTTTGCTTGAAAATGGTTATGGATTTCAATCCGGAACTTCTATGTCGGCTCCCCACGTTGCAGGCACTGTTGCATTATTATTTTCTGCCGCTTGCGAAAAATTTATGAACGACTATAAATCAAATCCCGCAGAAATGTCTTTATTGTTGAAAGATTATATTCTAAACGGCGTTGATTTAGTTGAAGACTTAAATGGCATTACTGTAAGCAACGGTAGATTAAATATCTTTAATGCGTTAAATAATTTAATTGAAACAGGATATTGCGCCGATGATGCAATTATAAATGTAGTAAGTAATTCTGCTTTAATAATTTATCCCAATCCAATTAATACACAAATTCATTTGAATGGATATGAAAATTTAAATGGCAACCTTTCAGTTTCTATATTTAACGAAACTGGTCAAGAAATATTTAATCAACAATATTCAGGAAATGTTGAAATTGCATCCGGAATTTCAATTCCGAAATTTCCTGACGGTATATATTTTTTAAAGCTCATGGAAAATCAATCTCAACAAATTTTTTCTGCGAGTTTTATTATTCAAAATTAATAATGAATAACTTTTAGTGCATGAACAAAAGATGGGTGATTAAGGAAACAGATGAGGAGAAGGTGAATTCTTTGCAAGAGCAATTAAAAGTAAATCCAATCATTTGTAAACTACTTATTCAACGAGGTATCAATACCTACGATGAAGCAAAAAAATTTTTCAGACCAACAATCGACGATTTGCATGATCCATTTTTAATGAAGGACATGCAAAAAGCAATCGACCGTATTGACCACGCAATTGAAAACAACGAAAGAATATTAGTTTTCGGCGATTACGATGTGGATGGAACAACGTCGGTAGCATTGGTGTATTCTTTTTTTCGGGAGATATATCCCAATATCGATTTTTATATTCCCGATAGATATAAAGAGGGATATGGCATTTCTTTTAAAGGAATTGACTACGCAGAAGAAACAAAATGCACTTTAATAATTGCACTCGATTGCGGAATTAAAGCTAACGATAAGATTGATTACGCAAATAAAAAAAATATTGATTTCATTATTTGCGATCATCACATTCCGGGTGAATTTGTGCCGGAAGCAATTGCAGTTTTAGATCCTCATCAAAAAGATTGTTCTTATCCTTATAAAGAATTAAGTGGATGTTGCATCGGGTTTAAATTGGTGCAAGCATTTTCAAAACAACACCAAATTCCCGACGGAAAAATTATTCCTTTACTCGATTTAGTAGTGGTAAGTATTGCAAGTGATATTGTTCCAATTACAGGCGAAAATCGCGTGCTCGCCTTTTGTGGTCTCGAGCAATTAAATGCAAATCCACGCCCGGGATTAAAAGCGCTAATCGAAATTACAGGCTATACAATTCCCTTATCAATTTCAAATATTGTTTTTGGATTAGGACCGCGAATTAATGCCGCCGGTCGTATGGACGATGCAAATAAAGCTGTCCGTATGCTCGTTTCTGAAACTGTGGAAAATGCAAAAGATGGAGCCGATATTTTGCAAGAAAAAAATGTGGATAGAAAAGAAATGGATAAAAAAATAACCTTGGATGCAAAACGCATGTTGGATGAAGATCCGGATGTTGCAAACAAGGTTACAACGGTATTATGGAGCAGCGATTGGCATAAGGGTGTTGTTGGAATTGTTGCATCGCGTTTGCTTGACCATTATTACCGACCTACAATTTTATTGACCTTGTCGAACGGTATGTTATATGGTAGCGCACGCTCTGTTAAGAATTTTGATATTTATGAAGCAATAAAAGAATGCAGCGATTTATTAGACCAATTTGGCGGACATATGTACGCTGCAGGTTTATCTTTATTACCTGAAAATTTTGAAAAATTTCAGCAGCGTTTTGAAGAAGTAGTAAAGGCAACGATTAAACCTGAACAATTAATTCCGGAAATAGAAATTGATTCTGCACTTGAATTAAAAGATATTACACCAACATTTAATAATATTATAAAACAATTTGCACCCTTTGGGCCTCAAAATATGTATCCGGTATTTTTGAGTACCAAATTAAAAAATAGTGGACGCTCAAAAATAGTTGGCGATAACCATTTAAAATTAAGTGTAAAGGATGCTAATTTATATAATGTAGAAGGTATCGCATTTCAAAAGGGAGATTATTTTACTAAAATTGCAAACGGTGCCTATTTCGACCTTTGTTATACAATTGAAGAAAATGATTTTCGCGACAAAAAAAGTTTGCAGTTAAATGTAAGAGAAATAAAAATTAATTAAATGTATAAAATAAGATGTCTGTGATTTTAAGATCAGAAAAATTAGTAAAAAAATACAAAAGTCGCACTGTTGTTAACGAGGTGAGTGTGGAAGTAAATCCGGGCGAAATTGTAGGACTTTTAGGCCCAAACGGCGCAGGAAAAACAACTTCGTTTTATATGATAGTGGGATTAATAAAACCAATGTCGGGACATGTGTTTCTCGACAACAGAGATATTACAGCTTTGCCTATGTATAAACGCGCTCAATTGGGAATTGGATATCTGCCACAAGAAGCCAGTGTATTTAGAAAAATGAGCGTAGAAAATAATATTGCCAGTGTTCTCCAAATGACCAAACTCAGCCGAAGCGAGCAACATAAAAAATTGGAAATATTAATAGATGAATTTGGGCTTCAAAATGTAAGAAAAAGTAATGGCGATGTGTTAAGTGGTGGTGAACGCAGAAGAACAGAAATAGCCCGCGCACTAGCTACAGATCCTAAATTTATTTTACTTGACGAACCCTTTGCGGGAATTGACCCTATTGCTGTTGAAGATATACAGCAAATTGTAGAACAACTTAAATTTAAAAAAATTGGAGTATTAATAACAGACCACAATGTGCAGGAAACCTTATCAATAACCGACCGTGCTTATCTTTTATTTGAAGGTAAAATTTTGAAACAAGGTTCAGCAGAAGAACTGGCAAACGACCCTCAAGTGCGAAAAGTGTATCTTGGTCAGAACTTTATATTGCGTAAAAACAAACGCACTGATGAAGTTTCGGATATAACTTTGCAATAAATTTATAAATTAGTCACTATTTTTAGCGGGTTCAGCATATATAACAACAACAATGCAGATAATTCATTCCATTACAACCCGGATTTTTCTTCGCCATCTTGCGCGTATTCAGAATGCTGTCAATAATCCTGTAGATGCGCAGCAAATTGTATTTAAAAATCTTATTACAGGTGGTGAAAACACAGAATGGGGTAAAAAATATGATTATAAATCTGTAAAAAACATCAACGACCTTAAAAATAGATTTCCTGTTCAAGATTACGATTCCATAAAACCTTATATTGATAGATTGATGTTGGGTGAACAAAATATTTTATGGAATGAACAAATTATTTGGTTTGCAAAATCTTCAGGCACAACAAACGATAAGAGTAAATTTATTCCGGTAAGTCACAACGCATTAAAGGAATGTCATTACCAAGGTGGTAAAGATGTTATTGCGATGTATTTACACAGTAATCCGAGCTCAAAATTATTTACAGGAAAATCTTTATTGATGGGAGGAAGTCATCAAATTAATAAACTTAACCAGTTTTCTCAATTTGGTGATGTGAGTGCTGTTATGATGCAAAATATGCCAATGCTTACAAGATATGCAATGACACCATCACTCAAAATTGCATTAATGGACGAATGGGAAAGTAAAATTTCTTCTATGGCATCGCACACAATAAATAAAAATGTAACGAGCATTGCAGGTGTTCCAACCTGGACAATTGTTTTAATAAGAAGATTATTCGAGCTGACCGGAAAAAATAATTTAATTGATATTTGGAAAAATTTAGAATTATATATTCACGGTGGTGTAAGCTTTAAGCCTTATAGAAGTCAGTTTAAAGATTTAATTCGCGGAGATAATATGCATTATATTGAAACCTATAATGCAAGCGAAGGATTTTTTGCGTTTCAAGACCAACTGAATTCTGATGAGATGCTGTTGATGCCGGATTATGGTATTTATTACGAATTTATTCCATTGGAAGAGTTTGATAATGCAGACCCAAAAACAATTACATGGGAAGATGTTGAATTAAATAAAAATTATGCAATTGTAATTTCAACAAATGCCGGTTTGTGGAGATACAAAATTGGCGATACAATTAAATTCACATCAAAAAATCCTTATCGCATTCAAATTACAGGAAGAGTAAAACACTTTATTAATGCATTTGGAGAAGAATTAATTATTGATAATTCGGATAAAGCAATTGCAGAAGCTTGCAAACAAACGCATGCAAAAGTTACTGAATATACAGCAGCTCCAATTTACATAGAAGGAAATGCAAAAGGCGGGCATGAATGGATTATAGAATTTGAACAACTACCTGATAATTTTGAGCAATTTGTAGTAATTCTTGACAATACCCTTAAATCTATCAATAGCGATTACGAAGCAAAACGTTATAAGGATATTGCCCTAACCATGCCATTAGTACATATCGCAAAAAAAGGTGCTTTCTACGAGTGGTTGAAGTCGAAAGGTAAATTGGGAGGCCAACACAAAATTCCACGTCTTAGCAATGAGCGCAACTACATAGAAGAAATAAGAGCCTTTATTTAATCAAGCCTAAAATAAGAACATATTAGGCTTTTATTCCTAAATTTGAATGCTTACAACTAAAAGCGCAATCTTGCTATGGACAGATACACAGCCATTTTAATAGATGATGAGGAACCGGGCCGCAGAAATTTACAGGCACTTCTTGAAAAATATTGTCCCGAAATTGAAGTAATTGCAGAAGCTTCCAATGCTGCAGAGGCAAAAGAAAAAATATTGAATGGTAATCCTAATGTGCTTTTTCTTGATATTAATATGCCCGAATTAGATGGCTTTGATTTGCTCGACTCACTCACCAAAAAAGATTTTGCAATTGTATTTGTAACCGCACATAAAGATTATGGTATTCAAGCTGTAAAGGCAGGCGCTATCGATTATATTCTAAAGCCTATTGTAATTAAAGAATTGCAACAAGCTGTAAATAAAATAACAGAATATTTTAATCAGAAAAAATCTGACTTAGTTACTGATAATGAAAAACCAGGTAGAATTACTTTAAGTCACACCGGCGGATTTAGTGTTATAGAAATGAAAGATATCGTTCGGCTTGAAGCGGAAAGTAATTATACACGTGTATTTGTGCAAGATAAAAAAACATATTTTGTTTCTAAACCGCTCAAAGTTTTTGAAGATAATTTAAAAGATAATATTTTTTTCAGAGTGCACCGCTCGTATATTATTAATCTCAATTTTGTAAAAGAATTTCTGCGCGAAGACGGTGGTGTAATTGTAATGATTGATGATGCTAAAATTCAATTACCAAAAGCGCGTAATAGCGACTTTATGGAGGCGATGAAAAAATTATCTATTGCAATATAATGCAACGGTGAAAATATGTAAACTAAAATATCTTATTTTATTGATAGCGCTATTGGCACCTTGTGCCAAAGTGTTTGCTCAGCTTTTTCCTGTAAGACAATATACTACCGCAAACGAACTTGCAAATTCGAATGTATATGATATTGCCCACGATGCACGTGGGTATTTATGGTTTGCAACAGAAAGAGGACTGAGCCGTTTTGATGGATTTAAATTCACAAATTATTTATTTAAGGAAGGCTTAAACGGATCTGTTGTTTATGCACTTGCCGAAAATTCGGATGGCGAGTTATTTGCCGCAACAAAATACGACGGTGTTTATGTTCTTGATAATAATTTTAAAAAGGTAATTAAGGAAGATAATCTTCTTAGAAACGAACAGGTAGAAATTGCCGGCAAATATCTTTATTCCTTAAAGGTAAATCGCAATGTTGCTATAGTTAATTTAGATATTCCGGGAGTTATTAAAAATATGGAATTTGACGAGCCAAATGTTATTCCAAATTTTATATATAAGTCAGAGAATAATAAAATTTATATTGCAACAAATAAAGGAATATTTATTTCTTCCGAAAATAATAAAGCTGTATTATTGAATGCCGTTTTGCAAATGCCTGTGTATTCAATTACTCAAAAAAATAATATCATTTATGCCGGTGGAGATGGCGTATATTATAAATTGGAAAATAATCTTGTTACTCCATTTCAACTCAAGTCGAAAGGGAATATTAATCGTATACTTGCCGATAGGTATGATAATATCTGGTGTTCAAGTTTTCCGCAAAATAAACTGGTTAGAATTAATAATGGAAACGAAACAGATATTTCAACAAAATTGGATATCAACGGCGTTTCAATAAATCGCATTTTTGAAGATACCGAAGGAAATATCTGGCTCGCAACATATGGAAGGGGTGTATTTTGTATTCATCATTTATATTGCTCGAATTTTACAAAACTAGACGGATTGCAAAATGAATATATTACTGCTTTAGAATCAGATCCGGAAGGAAATTTATTTATTGGAACTAATGATGGATTGTATTATTATGCAGATAACAACATTACAAATCATAAATTATTTCAAGGTTATTTGGAATTTATAAGAAATTTGGATTATGAAAATAATACAATTTATATAAATATAGCCGGAGTAGATAAAAAGTTAATTGATGCACCCCAAATTCAATCTGATAAATATTCTGCAGCTTATTTAATTGCAAGTGTTTCGTGTATTATTAATGATACAATTTATTATAGCAAATGGGATAAAAAAGTTTGGCGTGCACCGATTGAAGGAAAAAATCTCGGACAATCAACGCTATATTTTTCTGATACCACAGCAATGTGGACAAGAGTAAATGCCATTTTTAAAGACCACTTTGAAAACATGTGGATTGGAACTACACATGGTTTATATATAATTTCTAAATCAGGAACTTTAAAAATTGATACGGGATTTTTTCATACTAATATTGCTCAATTTGTATCCGACAAGGATAAGCGCGTTTTAATTGCAACAGATCATGGCCTTTCAATTTATAATAACGGGAAATTTCAAATCTTTAAATCAATTAAAGGAAAAAATATAGAAAATATAACCTCTTTAGAATTTGATAATGAAAACCGACTTTGGATTGGAACACTCGCTGGTTTATTTATTATGTCGAAAGAAAATATTATTCAATTTGATACCAGAAACGGTTTATTATCTGATGAAATAAATGCACTCGAATTCGACAAAAAAAATAATGATATTTGGATTGGCACAACCTTCGGACTCTCTCGCATTGATATAGATAATTTTAATAAAACGCAATTAAATCCGCCAGCAGCAATTTTTAAAAGTATTCGAACTGCCGATTCAATTTATAGAAATATGGAAGTAACGGAGGAAGTTACATTTCCTTATAACACGACAAATTTTACAGTGCGATTTTCTGCAATTCATTTTTCTGCACCGGAGGGAATTAAGTTTCAATATAAATTTGATGATGCAGATTGGCAACCTGCTGTGGGTCGACAAATAGAATTTGCTTCCATTCCTTATGGTAAACATACGCTCTTATTAAAATCTATTGGCGAACAAGATATGGAAGGTCCTGTAGCAAAGTTATCTATCGTAGTAGAAACACCTTTTTGGGCTACAAATTGGTTTAAAATATTAATGGGATTAACTGTAGGACTTTCTGCTTATCTCCTTTTGCGGTTCCAATTTGAATCTGTAAGAAAGAAGCAACAAGAAAAATTAGAACTCCAAGCAAAAATTTCAGATTTACGACATCAAGCATTGGCAGCAAGTATGAATCCGCATTTCATTTTTAATGCCTTAAATTCTATTCAACATTTTATTAATTCGCACAACACAGAAGAAGCCACGGATTATCTTGGAAAATTTGCTAGGCTCATTCGCATGATGCTGGATTCGGGAGATAAAACATATATCCCTTTAAAAGACGAGCTCGAACGATTGCAATATTATCTCGGACTGGAAAAAATACGATTTGGAGAAAAATTAACATTTACAATATCTGTAGATTCGGAATTGCAGGAGTCTGATATTGAGATTCCAAATATGGTAATACAGCCACTTGTTGAAAATGCATTATGGCATGGTTTGCTTACTGCTAAAAGAAACGGTGCCTTGCTTATTACGTTTCAAAAAATTGAAAATGCTATTAGAGTTATTATTGATGATAATGGCATTGGAATAAATGAAAGTAAAAAACGAAAAAAGGGCGACCACAATTCACTCGGAATTCAAATGATACGCGAACGGCTGGAGATTTTAAAAAAATTAAACGGGTATAAAGCCACAATCGTAATCCAAGATAAATCTGACCTTAATCCTGAAAAACAGGGCACTTTAGTCCAAATTGATTTAGACCAGGTTTCTTAGTTTTAGTATAAAGAGCCTAAATTACTCGTATTCAAAAATCACTTCGCGAACTTTCTACGGCATTTCGCAAGGTATTTTGCCCATTTCGCTCAAAGTGGGTTGTTTACATGCTAAAAAAGCTATCTATTTGAATATTGAAACACTAAAACAGTTTTTAATACCAACTGTTAGAACACCCGGGGATTCCCAATGAAGATATCCCCATGAAGACACTTTTCCTCCCCTGGAAAAACAAGAAGGTTGATGATTCAAGGGATTTAGTTCCACAAACTAATCCACACTAAAAAGCGGCTGCCTCAAGTCGCTTTTTTTTGCAACAAAAAACCCCTCCGGTTTTGCCGAAAGGGTTGAAAGTATTTTATTTAAAATTATTATAAGGTGCGTTTCACTTCAACTTCTTCATATCCTTCTATTTGATCGGATACTTCAATATCGTTAAAGTTTTGAATAGTTAAACCGCATTCCATACCTGAAGGCACTTCTTTTGCATCATCTTTAAAGCGTTTCAATGAACTCAAATTTCCTGTATGAATTACAATACCATCGCGTAAAACACGAATTTTTGTTTGGCGTGTAATTTTACCTTCGGTAACCATACAACCTGCTACAGTTCCAATTTTAGAAATTTTAAATGCTTCGCGTACCTCAACTATACAAGTTACCTTTTCTTCCACTTTCGGAGCTAACATACCTTCCATCGCTGCCTTAATTTCTTCGATAGCGTTGTAAATGATACTATATAAACGAATTTCTACGCCTTCTTTCTCAGCTAATTTTCTAACAGCACTGCTCGGTCTTACTTGGAAACCAACTATTACTGCATCGGAAGCACTTGCAAGCATTACATCACTTTCTGTAATTTGTCCTACACCTTTAAATATTGCATTTACTTGAACTTCTGCAGTGGTTAATTTCAATAAACTGTCGGTTAATGCTTCCATTGAACCATCTACGTCGGCTTTTATAATAATATTTAATTCTCTGAATGTTCCCAATGCTTTTCTGCGACCAATTTCTTCGAGAGTAATATGTTTTTTGGTTCTAATACCTTGCTCACGTAAAATCTGACTGCGTTTATTCGCTACGTTTTTGGCTTCTGCTTCATCGCCAAAGGTTTTAAATTTCTCGCCTGCTTGAGGTGCACCATTTAAGCCTAAAACTAACACAGGAGTTGAAGGCCCTGCAGAAATAACACGATTACTTCTTTCGTCAAACATCGCTTTTACCTTACCATAATATGGTCCGGCAACCATCATGTCACCCACATTTAACGTGCCTTCTTGCACCATAATATTACTTACATAACCTCTTCCCTTATCTAGCGAAGCCTCTATTATTGTTCCAATAGCTTCTTTATTCGGATTTGCTTTTAGGTCGAGTAATTCAGATTCTAATAATATTTTTTCTAACAAAGTATCAATACCAACACCTGATTTTGCAGATATTTCCTGACACTGATACTTACCACCCCAGTCTTCAACCAACACATTCATTTGAGAGAGTTGCTCCTTTATTTTATCAATATTTGCTCCGTCTTTATCAATTTTATTGAGCGCAAATACCATTGGAACACCCGCAGCTTGTGAGTGGCTAATCGCTTCTTTTGTTTGTGGCATTACTTGATCGTCAACCGCTATCACAATTACTGCAATATCGGTCAGCTTAGCACCACGCGCACGCATGGCAGTAAATGCTTCGTGACCGGGAGTATCTAAAAATGCAATTCTTTTTCCATTCGGTAAATCCACCTCGTAAGCGCCGATGTGTTGGGTAATTCCACCCTTTTCTCCTGCTACAACATTGGTTTCACGTATATAATCCAGCAACGAGGTTTTACCATGGTCAACGTGACCCATAATAGTTACTATCGGCGGACGATGTTCTAATGTATCCGGATCTTCTTCAATTTTTACTTCTTCTAAATCATCTTCAGAAGCATTAATAAACTGTACTTTATATCCATTTTCATCAGCAAGTAATTCAATAATCTCTGCATCCAAACGTTGGTTGATAGAAACCATCATACCCAAGTTAAAACAACTCTGCACTAAATCAGTTGGAGAAACATTCATCAAACTTGCTAATTCAGAAAGAGAAGTAAATTCGGCAACTTGCAACACATTACTTCCTGCAATTTCTGCTTCCACTTGTTCGGCAGCTTCGCGACGTTCGCGTTTCATTTGCTTACCTGCGCGCGCACCTTTTCCTCTTTGAACACCACCACTTAATTTGGCAAGTGTAGTTCTAATTTGTTCTTGAATTTTTCTTTGAGCAGCTTCCGGATCAATAACTTCGGGCTTTTTAATAAACCTGTTTGTTGCTGTTCCTGTTTCACGGCTTCTATTTTCCTTCTGACGCTCTTCCTCTTTTAGTTTGTCAACGTTAATACGTTCGTGTTTTTTAATGCGTTTGCGCTTTTTGCGCTTATTATCTGCATTATTTCCACCAACCGGCCTACGTTCAGGTTTTTTCTCCTCTTTTATTTCAATTCTACCAACAATCTTAGGACCTTCAAGAGTTACATTTTTGGTCTCTATCATTTCTGGTTCGTCGCTTTTATTTTCTACTTCTTCCTTTTTAACCGGCGCAACTACTACTTCAACAACTTTAACTTCTTCAATTATAGGTTCACTCTTTTCTACTTTAACTTCCGGTTTAACTTCTTCTTTTACCGGTGTTTCTTCTATTTTAACTTCAACCTTTTTCTTTGGTTTTTTTACATCTAAATCAATTTTGCCGACAATTTTAATTTCGTCAACTTTTTCTTTCCTAGCTTTTATTACTTCAACTTCAGGTTCTTTTTGTTTTTCTTCAACAACAGGAACTTCCTCTTTTTTAACCTCAACAATTTCAATCGGAGCTTCAATTTTTTCAGCAACCACTGCTTCTTCAACCTTTTTAACTGGTTCAATAATCTCTTCTACTTTTTCAGATTTTTCTTTCTCCAGCTTGCGACCAATTCCAATATTTAATGAATCGGCTTTGTCTTTTAGGTCCTTGTCTCTACCAAATTCCTTCAGCAACTGGGTGTACATTTCGTCCGACAACTTTGTAGTAGGTTTTACATCCACAGTAAAGCCCTTCGATTTTAATAAGTCGGCAATATGAGATATTGCCACGTTAAATTCGCTGGCAGCTTTTGCTAATCGTATATTTTTTTCTTCTGACATTCAGTTGTTTGGTGGTGCAAAGATAGGATTATCCATTCATCACAGATGAAATAATTCTTAAATCACTGTTTCAATCCTCTTCGAACTCTGCTTTTAAAATTTTAAGTACATCTTTTACTGTCTCTTCCTCAAGGTCGGTTCTGCGAACTAACTCATCGGAACTCAGCTCTAAAACACTTTTTGCTGTATCGCAACCAATGGTTTTAAGCTCATCCAAAATCCATTCTTCAATCTCATCAGCAAATTCATCCAAGTCAATATCGTATTCTTCTTCTTCCGAATCGCGAAATACATCAATATCGTAACCTGTTAACTGACAAGCGAGTTTAATATTTAATCCGCCCTTGCCAATAGCTAATGAAACCTGGTCTTGACCGAGATAAACTGCAGCTTTTTTGCGCTCATTATCCAGCTCTATCGATGTAATTTTAGCCGGACTTAATGCACGTTGAATTAATAATTGATTGTTATTTGTATAGTTGATGATGTCAATATTTTCATTGCGCAATTCACGCACAATACCATGAATTCTTGAACCCTTCATACCAACACAAGCCCCAACCGGATCAATACGATCGTCGTAAGATTCTACTGCAACCTTTGCTCTTTCGCCAGGTGCACGTACTATTTTTTTAATTACGATTAAACCGTCAAAAACTTCAGGAACTTCTTGTTCGAGCAATTTTTCTAAAAATTTAGGGTCAGTTCTCGAGATAATTACTACAGGATTGCTGTTGCGAAAATCTACTTTTCTTACAACTGCTCTTAATGTTTCACCTTTTTTATAATTATCCGCTTGAATCATTTCATTTTTTGGAAGAATTAATTCGTTGCCATCATCATCTAGCACTAAAATTTCTTTTTTCCAGATTTGATAGACTTCGCCGGTAATAATTTCACCTTCGCGGTCTTTATATTTTTTGTAAACTTGGTCTTTTTCTAATTCCATAATGCGCTGCACTAATGCTTGGCGCGCAGCTAAAATGGCACGGCGACCAAAACTTTCGATGCTGACATTCTCATAGGTTTCTTCACCAACAGAAAAATCCGGCTCCATTAAAAGTGCTTCAGTAAGCGAAATCTGAGTAACGGGATTTTCTACCGTCCCATCCTCCACAATTGCGCGTTTATGCCAAATTTCTAAATCGCCTTTCTCTGTGTTTACAATAATGTCGAAGTTTTCATCGCTTTCATATTTCTTGCGAAGCAAAGTACGAAAGATGTCTTCCAACACCTTCATAAGCGTTGGGCGATCAATGTTTTTTACGTCTTTAAATTCCGAAAAGGATTCAACGAGGTCGATGCTGTTCATATTATTTAGTTTTAGTTCCTGCCCTTTTTCTAAAAAACAAGAATGATTATATGTGATTTATTTTTATATTCAATTTGCCTTTTTGAACCTCCTTAAAAGGAGATTTTCTTTTTTGTTGATTTAATATCCGCCATCTCAAATTCAGCATCCTCAATTTTGGGTTTCATTCCCTTTTTTGGGGGAGGAATGTGCACCTCTAATTTCAAAATTTCTCCATCTGCCGATTTTAAAATGCCTTCCTTTTTTACTCCACTGTTTAAAACCACCTCAACCGTTTTGCCGATGTTCTTTGCATACTGCTCGGCCACCTTGAAGGGATTTTCCATACCCGGACTCGAAACATCCAAGCTGTATTGCTCCGGAAAACTGTCGTCCAAATCTATCTGAGCCTCCAAAAAACGACTCACTTTCATGCATGCCTCTATGGTTATACCCTCCATACTATCAATAAACACCTCGTATTTGTTAATTGCCGGATTCAACTTGATATCCACCAGAAAACATCCCAGTTCTTCAAGCTTGGGGGCTATTATTGATACTATTTTATCCCTGTTGCTCATGGTATAGAAACAAAAGAGGGGACTTTTTAGTGTCCCCTCTCACGAAGTGGGTGCAAATATAGAAACAAAAAATGAGATTTCAAAGCATTTTCAAGTCCTTCTACCTACTAAACTTTATATCTTTGCCGCATGGTAGCAAACGATAGCGAAAAGTTTAAAAAAGTGACCGGACATGCTAAGGAGTATGGCTTTATTTTTCAAAGTTCAGAGATTTATGACGGATTAAGTGCAGTTTATGACTATGGCCCTTATGGTGCTCTCCTTAAAAACAATATTAAAGATTACTGGTGGAAAGCAATGGTGCAAATGCACGAAAATATTGTTGGCTTAGATTCTTCCATTTTAATGCACCCCACAACTTGGAAAGCAAGCGGACACGTAGATGCATTTAACGACCCGCTCATTGATAACAAAGATTCAAAAAAACGCTATAGAGCAGATACATTAATTGAAGATTATCTCGCAAAACAAGATGATAAAATTCAAAAAGAAGTTGAAAAAGCAAAAAAACGTTTCGCCGATTTTGATGAAAATATGTTCCGAACTACCAATGCGCGCGTTTTAGAAATTGCAGAAAAACTCAATGCAGTACACGCGCGTTTTGTTCAAGCTTTAAATGATAATAATTTAGAAGAAGTAAAACAAATTATTATCGATTGCGAAATTGCTGACCCGGAATCAGGAAGTAAAAATTGGACCGATGTTAGGCAATTTAATTTAATGTTTTCTACAAAAATGGGTTCTGTTGCTGATGATGCTGATACTATTTATTTAAGACCTGAAACTGCACAAGGTATTTTTGTAAATTTTTTAAATGTGCAAAAAACAACGCGACAAAAAATTCCATTCGGAATTGCGCAAATAGGAAAAGCATTTAGAAATGAAATTGTTGCGCGTCAGTTTATTTTTAGAATGCGCGAATTCGAACAAATGGAAATGCAATTTTTTGTGCGACCAGGTGAAGAATTAAAATATTATGAATATTGGAAAGCAGCACGCATGCAATGGCACAAAGCACTCGGTACAAATCCCGACTTATTAAAATTTCACAATCACGATAAGGTTGCACATTATGCAAATGCGGCAGTGGATATTGAATTTAATTACCCTTTCGGTTTTAAAGAATTGGAAGGCATTCATTCGCGAACAAATTATGATTTGAGTCGACATACAGAATTCAGTGGCAAAAAATTACAATACTTTGACTCCGAATTAAATGAAAATTATATACCTTACGTTGTAGAAACAAGTATCGGTTGCGATCGCATGTTTTTGGCAATGTTGTGCAATGCCTATGATGAAGAACAAGTAAATGACGACACAAGAACCGTATTGCGTTTACCTGCTATTTTAGCGCCTATTAAAGTGGCAATTTTACCACTCATTAAAAAAGACGGATTGCCGGAAAAAGCGATGGAAATATTTAATACAGTTAGATTTCATCACCAGTGTTATTATGAAGAAAAAGATTCAATAGGAAAACGTTATCGCCGTATGGATGCTATTGGCACTCCTTATTGTATAACTGTAGACCATCAAACTTTGGAAGATAATACAGTTACAATTCGCGAGCGCGACAGTATGCAACAAGAACGCATTGCAATTGAAGATGTATTAAAAATTGTGAGCGAAAAAGTTGATATGAATACCGTTTTAAAATCCTTAGTATAAAGAAAAATTTGAAAAAGTATTATTTTATAATTATCACTTTTTTTACTGTTTTTACCGCGTGTAAAAAAGAGGAAATTCCTGATGATAATTTCCATGCTTCAGAAAATTTTAATCGCACAATTAAATTTGAAGTATATCATGTGTATGATTTTTCGCCGATAACAGATTCGGCAGTTGCTGGCGCAATCGTTTCTGTGTATTCTAATTATGAAGATTTTGTTACCGAATATTATCCAGATGCAACACGCACAACCGATTCGCTTGGTAAATGCGAAATTGGCGGGCTTGATAAAGATTTATATTATATAAGAGCTTCGTATCCGGATTTTGCAAATGCTTTGGATTCTGTTTCAACCCCTGCTAACACTACTTCGTTTGTGGAAATGTTGTTTTATTGATAATTAGAGTTAGAACAAACAAACTGAAACGCTGCTGCAAATACTTCAAAAAAAAATAATTAATAGCTACGAAATTATCATCCACTCTACTCCATGGCTGTTCCACTTCGATATTGGACATTCAGTGTTCGATATTCGATATTTAAAAAATGTTTTTTTTTGAATTCAATTATTAACAATACTATTCTAGCGCAAGCGTCTCTGCTTGTGCTAGAATAGTATTGTTATTCGCCCACATTTTCAAAATGAAAATCAAGCTGCAATTTCTCCCATTTTAATCGCACTATTCCGGAGTTGGCCATTTCAGCAGGAAGCACTTCAAAAAGCAAACTTTCTTGCACGCTATCTAATTGAACAGGTTTTACTACTACACGCAAAGCATCTTCACTTTGATCATATTTGAATGCACCCCACTGGGTTTCGTTTACATTAAAAATAACGGTCCAAGTTTCAGGTGTTGGAATTGTAAAAAGTGAATAAATTCCTTTTGGAAGCGATTGCCCTTCTATTAATACATCCTGCGTAAATTCTATGGTTGTTGCCTCGTTTGCACCCGTTCTCCAAACCTCATTATATGGAACAAGTGCCCCCCAAATCTGTCTACCCTTTACCATTGGTGAACTATAAGCAACAGTAACAGCATTAGTTCCAATTGTTGCAGATGCTGTAGCGGCGGGACTTACACGATTTTCTTTGTTTTGCATTTCATCGCGCTTTTTTTCTTTTAATGCATCTTGCGAACTATTAGAACAGCTCGAAAAGCTTATAAATGCAACTATTGCGAGAGAAAACAATAAATTAATCTTATTTTTCATTGATATGATATTTGGAAATACAAAGGTAGAATTTAATTTTCAGAATTTAATATACCTATTTATTATATAGGCAGTAACTCCTACTAAAACAACAATCATTATAGATATCCACCACAGCCACATTAATATGCTGAAAATGATGAGCGCAATCAATAAAAACACAAGAATTATTATACCCGCTTGTACCCAGTCGCCGCTGTTCATGTATTAAAAAATTTGATTTAATTGATAGTCAAAATTAATTAATAATTACATCTTAATTGGGCTGTTCCTCTGCGGCCCCCGCACCTCTGCGTTCTCTGCGTGAAAAAAAAATTTTCACGCAAAGCCGCAAAGCCGCAAAGTCGAAGAGTTGTATTATATGGTTTGAATTATTTATTTAAACATTCGAAAATTCTTCAATTTTTAATTGCATGTCTTCCCAAACACCCATTTTTTTAGTGTGATTTTCTTTTAACAAATTATATTTTGAAAATACATCCGCAGTATTTGGAAGATTATAAAATTCGGGATCATTCATTTGTTTTTCTATTGTTGCAATTTCATTTTCGAATGTTGCAATCTCTTTTTCCGTTCTTTCAATATCCTTTTTTAACTTCTGTAGCTCTCTTTCCTTATTTTTTTTATCCTCCAAATTTTCTTTTTGAGCAACAGGCGCAATTTCAACTTTTTTCTTAACCGGTTTTTGCACCTTCTCTAATTCGGCTAGCGAACTTATTTTTTTGGCAGCCAAATAATCATAAATGTCGCCAATATGTTCTTTAATTCCCTTGTCTTTAAATTCAAATACGCGATTTGTAATTCCCTTTAAAAAATCTCTATCGTGAGATACAACAATTACTGTCCCTTCAAAATTTTTAAGCGCATTTTTTAATACATCTTTACTGCGCATGTCGAGGTGATTTGTTGGCTCATCCAAAATCAATAAATTATAGGGCTCCAACAACAATTTACACATCGCAAGTCGCGATTTTTCTCCACCCGATAACACCTTCACCTTTTTAAATGAAGCCTCTCCACCAAATAAAAATGCACCTAATAAAGTTCTAATATGCGAGCGCATTTCGCCGGCGGCAACCTTATCAATTGTATCAAATACTGTATCATCACCACTCAATGTTTCTGCCTGATTTTGTGCGTAATATCCTAAATGTACATTGTGTCCCAATTCCAATTCGCCGGTATATCTTTCTATACCTGCAATCATTTTTGAAAGAGTAGATTTTCCTTCGCCGTTTTTTCCAACAAAAGCAATCTTATCACCACGCATAATTTCAAAATCAATATTGTCTAAAATCAATTTTACATCGTAGGTTTTAGAAAGGTGTTTTCCTGTAACAACAGTTTTACCAGAGCGTTGAGGTTTTGGAAAATAAAAGTGAATGGTTGCAGTTTCTTCTTCATCAACTTCTATCTCTTCTATTTTGTCTAATTTTTTTATCAGCGATTGTGCAAATTTTGCTTTGTTTGCTTTTGCTCTGAATTTATCAATCAGTTTTTCGGTGTGTTCAATATATTTTTCTTGATTTTTTTGTGCGGCGCGCTGCTGATCAATACGCTCCTTGCGCAATTCAACAAACTGCGAATAATTAGCAGGATAATCGTATATTTTTTTGCTTACAATTTCAATTGTTCTGCGTGTAACATTATCTAAAAAAGTTCTATCATGCGATACAATAATGATAGCACCCGGATAAGTTTCTAAATATTCTTCCAGCCACTGAATACTTTCAATATCCAAATGGTTAGTTGGCTCATCGAGTAATACTAATTCGGGTTTGCTCAATAATATTTTAGCAAGTTCAATACGCATTTGCCAGCCACCGCTAAATGTCTCAACAGGCATATTAAAATCTTCGCGCATAAAACCTAATCCCATCAAAACAAGCTCAATTTGTTTTTCGATGGTAGATACGTTTATAATTTCAAGACGGTGAGATACTTCCTGAATTTCGTTGATAATGTCGTGATAAGATTCGCTTTCGTAGTCAGTGCGCACTGTAAGTTCATGCTCGATTTCGTGCATGCGTTTGTCTAATTGGAGGGCTTCATTAAAGGCAGTTTGTGTTTCTTCAAATACCGTTTTACCCTTCATCTTACTCAAATCCTGATGTAAGTACCCTATTAAACTGTCTTTTGGCAGAATTACCTGACCACCATCGGGTTTTTGTAAACCACTTAAAATTTTTAAAAGCGTAGACTTTCCAGCTCCGTTTTTACCTACTAAACCAACCCTGTCGTTTTCCTTCAAAGCGAAGGTAACTTCCTCA
>JBBRGZ010000020.1:0-23093 GCA_038223395.1 Chitinophagales bacterium | reverse complement strand
AGAATACATCCACACCTGCTTTTCTTGAAAGCGAATATAGTCGCTCATCAAGGCATTGGTGCCTTCATCATTTGCATCTGAAGACAATGTAAGTATATCTCTTTGCAATTCTATAATGATTTTAAAAGATTCGAGAATATTGCCTACAGCCTTTGTGCCATCAGAAACTAATGCACTTTCTTTAATAACTGATAATTTGCTGTAAGCAGAATATTTAAATTCAGGCGAATATCCTAAAGTTAGAATACGCTCAGCTACCTCATCAATTTTTATAAGAAGGTCATTATACAATTCTTCAAACTTAAGATGGAGTTCAAAAAATTTTTCACCCTTAATATTCCAATGATACCCTCTTGTATTTTGATAAAAAATAGAATAGTGGGCTAATAATTTGTTTAACTTAATTGCTAATTTATCGGCCTTATTTTTATCAATACCAATTGCATTTTTCATATATGTAGTTTTTATAATTACCCTTTTTCTAGGTAAAGTTAAGGGAATTTAGCCCATTTTTTCGCAATTTATGATGTTTAAAATTATAAATATCATAAAAAAAATAATTTCCGTTTGTAAAGTAATAAAAACTTGAATAGCATGGAATATTGTTGAGTTGTAAATAACGCATTTTAAACACCAAATGTAAAAGACGAAGCAATCAATCCATAGTTCTTTTCTTTACGGTATTCATTAACTACCCTCTTTTTCAATTAATTGCAAAATGTCAACAGAGAACTTTTTTGAATGTATTTGGTATAATTAACGTTTGCTCGATCTGCATTTATCGCTGCAGTATTTTACTTCATCCCACACCTTCTCCCATTTTTTTCGCCATGTAAAGGGGCGGTTACAAACCACACAATTTTTTTGAGGCAAAAATTCTTTTTTAATATTTTTGAGTTCTGAATTTTTCAATACATTTACTTTATTGTTTTAGCATATGGAAGACGGCCCAGAGGTTGAGATACAAAATATGCATCAAGTCCCTGGCTGATTAATATATCAGCTTCAGATAATGCCACAAATCCATCTTTTCCTACTATGGAAGTATCTATTTCAACTTGCATTATACTGCCAATAATGAGTAATGTTCCATTCAAAACAATTGGAATACTTTCTTCAAATTGCATTGCTATTTTTACAACAGCATCCTCCACAAATGGCGCGTAACATGATGGATGATAAAATTCCTTAAAACCAACTTCCTCAAATTCGGAAATACTTTTATCGTAACGTGCGGATGTTTGATGTGCCTTTTGATAGGCAGTTGACCGGATATAGTTTAATGTATATACTTTAGTTTCAAGAATATTTTGCAATGTATCTCGCTGCACAATGTCAGGCCTACTTATTAAACCAAAAAGAGCCGGATGAGCGCCAAGATGAATGAGCGAATTAAATATCGCTAGGTTTGTATTGCCACACTGCGATTTAGTGCCTACCAAGACAGCTTGACGAAAACCTGCCAATGAATTAATAAAGGATGTTCTATAGCGTTGGTCTAACAGTTCTATGTCGTCTTTTTTTAATATCACCTTCTTTTATTTATTTGAATAACAATTTGAACTCTTTTTTTAACAGATGCATAATCAATTTTAAATTTCATCTCCATTTACCGCTTGCTAATTTTATTTAATGAAATCGTTTTTTGAAGACTAGATTTAAATCGCGATATTGCAGGATTTCTTTTTTGTGTATGCTTTTGACTAACCCCGGAATTTACGCGCTTTCTCCACATATTAAAACTACTGCGCTTTAATTCTTTTCGCATGAGTGAGATTACATTTGCTTCTGTAAAACCAAATTGCATTTTTATTGCTTCAAATGGTGTTCTATCCTCCCATGCCATTTCAATAATCCTGTCGATATCTTTTTGTTCCATCATTAAAATATTTAAAATGAAGTGCGGATCCAATCAACTGTAACCTTCGAACCCTCTGCAAGAATTACTGAATCCGGTTGATGCGCATTTAAAAAGGCAAAATCGTTTCCATACATTGATTTAAAGTTACAATTGATAGAATAATCTTTTACCTTTTTTACTTGCCATCTCGGATGATTTACTTTATATTCTTGAGAATGCTCTATATCAATTTTTGTATATCCATAATAATGTTCAAATATAAATTCTTCAATACTACCCGGCAACATTTGCTCCTTTAAATTTGCTGCATTTACAGCTATATGATTCCATTCGTTATCAATTTTCCATTCATACTTTATGCTATTGGAGAAATCTGTAATTTCTATTATATTTTTTGTAGGTATAGCAATATAATGTTCCTTATATAATTTATTGGCAAGCCATGCCACTAATTTATATGGAACGGTTTCATTTATAAATACAACGCCTCTCTTTACTGTATCGCCTTCCACCCTTTTTACATAAAAACGTAAATTGATTTCTTCAAATGTTCCTAAAAATGGGATAGGTATATTGAAAAGACTTGTTCTTTTAAACATAAACCCAACCAAACTCACATAGGTTTTATTATTATAAAAATCGAGTTCAACTCCATTTGGCAAATATGCTTTTAATACATCAGGATTTACTTCATAATTAGCCATAATTAAATTTTCCCAACGCGCTGATAAAAAAGTATCTGTCATTTTAATAAACGGTTTTTCTATAATTATTTAATTCTTTAAAGAAGACATTCCACCATCTACCTTTAGAATTTGTCCTGTTATCCAACTTGCCTTGGTAGAAAGTAAAAACGCTGCCATATTTGCAATATCTTCTGCTGAGCCTATTCTTTTTAATGGATGTCGCAGTGCATTAGCTTCCTTTTTTTGATCGTTATTAATCAAGAAAGCTGCTAACGGCGTATCGGTTAATGAAGGCGCAATGCAATTTACTCTAATTTTAGGAGCAAGTTCAGCTGCCAATGCTTTTGTTAAGCCTTCAAGTGCGCCCTTAGAAGCGGCTACCTGAGTATGGAAAGGCAAACCGGTTTGAACGGCAACTGTAGAAAATAAAACAATGGAAGCATTTTCAGATTTTTTTAATTGTGGTATTGCTAACTGTATCAGCTTTATGGCTCCAATTACTTGGAGTTTATAATCTGCTTCAAAATCTACCAATTTTATTCTTTCAAAAGGCCTAAGGTTAATACTTCCAGGGCAGTAAACTAAACCTGCTAAGTTATCCGGTAAAAAATCTATAGAAAGACTTTCATCCAAAACATTCAAATGATGAAAGTGAATATTTGCATCGTCATTCGTTGGCTCATTTTTGTTGAATGTTGCAAAAACCTGGTTTCCTGCTTGCGAAAGTTCGGCAGCCAATGCTTGCCCTATCCCGCTAGAACCCCCGATTATAAGATAATTTTCCATTGCCGATTAATATTTGTTTACCAAACAACAAATAGCGGTATTTGTTTATAAATTATAAGCTGAATGAATCAATTGCAAATAGGAATTATGAAAAATTTAATCACAATCTTTTTAAATTAACACATTGGATTATTGATAAACAGATTATTTGTGATTAGGCAGCGCCATAAAGAAAATACAGGCATTTAATAGCATAAAAAACAAGGCAGGCAACGATATCCAAAGATTATCTTTAGCCTTTATTCTTATTACAACACCTAAAAACATTAATGCAGCAAGGCCGCCGGCAGAAATCAATAAAATCAATTGAATCTTTAAACCTACTAGCAAACCCACGGCACCCAATAATTCCAAAACTGCGGTAAGTGCTCCTGCTTTCTCAAGGCCAAATCGTTTAAACTCACTTTTCATATGTGTCGATTTAAAATAAGCAATTCCATAACCTAAAAAAGAAAGACTTGAAATTAAAATCATCACATAAAGTAAATACATTACGATATAAATTTAAGTGCTACTGCTGCAATAAAAAGACATAATATGAGTAGCAATAAAGAAGGAATATGTTTTCTCCATGGATTACCAATTTTAAAGTGGAAATATTGTGCCGATAACATGAGAAATGCAATAAGTAATGCCGGAACAAGTACCAAATCTGCATACCAAATACCTGCAACTAACAATGTTGACAAAGCGATCTTAGTAGCCCCAACTATATTGCGTGTTAAATTACTTAAACCGTATTGCTTAAATTCCTTTACAATATTATCAAAACGAAATATCCAAACATATGCTATTGACAACGCAACTATAACTTGAGCGATGATAGAGTAATTAGTCATTTATTTATAATTTAATGCAATTTAAGTTATAGACTAATAATAATCAAATAATCTTTTGATTTAGCGAGGCTTGTCCTATTTAGCAAGCAATTGGAAATAGTAAATTAGAAGCTTGAAACTGTTGAATTTATTTCATTTACCATGAGTTATTCATACTAATGATTATTGCCTATTTAATTTAATTTAGTTTACTTATTTAATAGGGTTAGGCATCACCTTATATAGTGCTTTTTTTATATAGTAAATTACTTCACCAGAACACGATACTGTGCTGAAAAGGGTTGCAAACAATTTGTTGTATATGCCCTGGTTCGCAGAGCATATACAAGTCAAATTGAGCGTCATTATTCGCATTTCTATTACAAAATATGCCTTTCGTGTTATATTATTTTTATCATCTTTGAATTACAAACATTTCATTTGTAAACCAATCGGCATTGCTTAATCTCACCCAATAATTACCTTGTGGAAGATGTGTCATATTGAGTTCAACATTATAATTGCCAGCAGAAATTTCATCTTGATATAAAATTTGTCCTAATACATTTATTATTTGAATATTAGTATTATTTAATGGATGATCAACAACAATATTTATTGTACCTGTGCTTGGGTTTGGATAAATATTGCAATTAACATTTAAATCGCCGCTGCGCAACAACACATCTGCAGAGCGTGATTTAGAAACAAAGCAACCATTGCCATATCCTACAGTATTAACAACCGAATAAATTCCGGGTGAGGCATAGGTATGTGTGTTCGGTTCATATTCTTGTAATATGGTGCCATCACCAAAATTCCAACTATTACTGGTATAGGTTCCAGTAAGTGTGTGGGAAGTAATTGTTGCGGTTAAATTTGTTTCATCACATAATAAATTAAAATTAATAACAGGTTTAGTTCCAGTATTAATATAATATGTTTTTGAATTAAAAGCTACAAGATTTCCTGTTGCATTTTCAGTTACCGTTAAGTAAAAAAGTATTTCGTCAGATGTTGCATATGTAGCTGCAGGAATACTCGCCATATTGAATTGATAATTTTTTCCTGTAAAAACTGCGGCGGTTAAATTATTTGTCCAAGTAAAAGTGTATCCGCTTAATGCCGCCGCTCCTAAAATTGTTCCTGTTTGATCGTATAAGTTGGATTTTAATTTAATTTTTGAAGTATTTTTAATTAAGCAGGCAGTTGGTAATTGAGTGTAAATAGTTGCGCTAAATGGTTGTTTTTTGTAAAATGCGCCGTCGGGTAGAAATTGCCTCAAGTAATTTGCAATTTGCGCATAATCCGGATCATTTATTAAATTATGCCATTCATTGGGGTCTGTTTCTCTGTTTTCACCTATATCATATAATTCCTCTTCAGTTTGGCTTGCCATTTCATCGCAAGTTAATAATGGGGGTGCATTATTTGTGTGGTACTGAATCAAGTGGAATCTATTATTTTTTACAGAAAACTGCGAAAAGCAAGAAGCATCATTTAAAGTTCCCTGCGAATTTTTTGATCGAATAATTGCTAAGGAAGCGTTTTCCCATGGAAGTGTTGGATTTTGAACGAGGGGTAAAAAACTATATCCATCCAAATATCTTGAACCGTCTAAAAATGTTGGCTCTTCAACGTCTAATACATCTAAAACAGTTGGAAAAATGTCTATTGTGCTTACAGCCTTATTTGAAACATTGTGAATAGGATTTCGTAAATCAACATACATTAATGGTATTCTTAAATCAGGCTCCCATAATGAAAATTTACCCCAATGTTTTTTGGTCCCCACTGAAAATCCATGGTCAGCTGTAAAAATAATAATGGTATTATTGTAAATCTCAGGATGTAAAGCCAATTCATCTAAAAACCTCCCAATTTCATAATCTGCAAACTGTATTCCTGCGATATATGCTGTAATTGCATTTGCTCTTTCTGATTCTTGTAAAATGGCAATGCGTTCACTATCAGTTAAAATTGGATCAATTTCGGGTAGCACTGCTAAATCATAGCCAAAATCCAAAAATTGATCATGTTCATTGGTAGATGCAAATAATTGCCCCATATAACCTAAAGAATCATAATCACTCCAAATTGGATCTGGCTGCGGTGGCATTACTAAGCCGTTATATGGATAGGCATTGTATGGATCGTTGTAAGGTTTGTTATAGGGTTCTGCATAAATATCACCAAGATACCAATCCGGGAAAAAACTTTCAGGTACGTAAAGTGGTGCGTGTGGTTGCTTAATTCCTAAACCTAGAAAAAATGGTTTGCCGCATGTTATTGAAGTGCCATAAGTATCAAAGTCCTGAATAAAATCAATGGCTTTGTTTACACTCACATCGTCTTCCATATACGGTATAATAGAATCATTTAAACGCGCCCATTTTAAAAGAAAAATACCTTCGTTTGCGGCATCTCCAATAGGATCAATAATTGCATCTTGAACGTAAGTAAATTCATCATTCCAAGAAAAATCGCGACTGCAAGGGTCGGGATTATCAGCATCGAAATCTGCATATGCTTCGTAACAATGGAGCACTTTTCCGATACAATAAGTATAATATCCTACTGAATCCTTTAAGTATTCAGGTAAAGTAAATACTTCGCCATTGCCGTCTATAGCTTTGAAATTTTTTCTAAAGTCTAAGCATGCATAAGAAGTGTTATCATATACTTGCGTATATTCTGAATCCTTACCTACAATTACCGAAGTGCGAGATGGTGCGCATTTTGGTGATGGCGCATGCGCATTAAGAAAAACAGTTCCCTTTTGCTCGAGCGCATATAAATTTGGCGTTAATACCTGGGGCTGACTGTTATATCCCTGTATATATGTTGACATATCATCAGAGACTATATAAATAATATTTGGCTGTACTGCTTGTGCAAGCATTATTTTAATTGAAAAAGCCATCAATCCAATCAAAGAAAATAAACGTTTCATTAAGTTTGAAGTTTAGGTGTGTGAACTTATGGGTTAAAATTAGTTTATTTAAATAAAAATACCAAAATCAAATAAAAAATGGAAGGATGGTGTTTTTTTTAGCCTCGTTTTAACCGTTAGGGGGTTGGGATTTTGAAGCACAGATGTTTTTAGAATTCCTAGGCTGACATTGGGAACAAATGCCACACTTTTGCAAAAACTACGCTGGCGTTTCTCTCTCCTCTTTATTTGAGTTTTCTTTCGTTTTCTTGAATTTCAATATCATTAATACTTGCAAAGCGTTTTGCCATAAAACCATTTTCGTCAAACTCCCAATTTTCGTTTCCGTAAGAACGATACCATTGTCCTTGTTTGTCGTGCCATTCGTATTCAAAACGCACGGCAATTTTATTGTCGGTAAATGCCCAAAGTTCCTTTTTGAGTTTATAGTCTAATTCTTTTTCCCACTTAGCTGCCAAAAATATTTTCACTTCTTCTCGCCCGTTTATAAAAAGATTTCGGTTTCTCCATTCCGTGTCAACAGTATAAGCATGCGAAACTTTTTCTGGATTTTTTGAATTCCAAGCATCTTCCGCCATTTGCACTTTTTGGGTGGCAGTTTCAAAGTTAAAAGGGGGAAGGGGTAATTTCTTGTCCATAATTCTAATGTATTTATTCGAGTTTGTCTGTGAAATTAATTTAAAATTATCTTCTTTTTTTAATTTCAAGTTAAATGTTAAGGTTTATTGCACATTTTTAGAATGAACGTCGACGTCAGAGTAGGATAAAACTGCACGTATACCAGCACCAAATTAGCAATTCTATAAAAATAATAATAAATTTTAATTGCAGTTCTACCTCTAATTTATGGAAATGATATCAAATATAGATCGCTATAAGTTACGTTTTCAAATTTAGATGAGGCGATAGAGAAGAATAATGCACTGCGGGTTATTGATGCGTTTATTTATCATATTGATTTAAAACAAACGGGATTTATTATTTCAGATTTAAAGTTGGAAGTTCCATGGTTATAAATTATTCATTAAAATTTTCTGCTTAACAATATCGCTCATTTATATGCTTGCAATTAATATGTAAATCGGAAATCAGATATTTACTATTCAGATTGTATTAAAGCACTTGTTAAATGTAGTTTTAATTCGCCGCGAAAATGCGCAGGTCAATGTAATCACACACTTTATTAGATGGACTTATCTGTCTGCTCATTTTCGTAATGGTAGTTTTTTCCAATAGGTGAGTTGTCGCCAAATCCATTCAACAGGTCCATAGCGAAAAATATGAAGCCAATAAAAACTAAATACTATTTCAATGATGAGCCAAACAAATGCAAACATCCAAACCGTGTGCATGGATAGTTCACCTAATTTGCCAAATCCAATTCCATAAAGCAGAATAATATTAATTGCGGAAATTAACAGGTAATTTGTTAAAGTCATTTTACCCAATGCTTGAAATGTTTTAAATAAAATATTTTGTCCGTAGGAGATAAATAAAAGAACAATAATGCTGGAATAAAAAGAAGTTGTTGAAATAATTCCAATCTTAATAAATGGCTCCCAATAAATTGAACTCAGATTCATTGAACCAGTTACAGCTAACCATTTAACAATGATGTAAGCAATGGCAAATGGTGAACTTATAAAAAGAACTTTAGTGAACAGTTTCTTTTTGGTCTCAATTGATTCAAATAGATTTATTCTCAACAAATAGTAGCCGAAAAGAAATCTCCCAAACGTTTCAATAATGTCATGCAAATCGCTAGCAGAAAGAATAAACAGTTTATAATAACTCATGAGATTAGCTCTAAATACATCAATCAGATTACCATGTTTGAATTGTTCAAATACATTTTGCCAATCGGCATCATTAAAAGTGTCTGGTTGATTTCGCATTGCTAATGAAAAACAAAACGGCGCAACAAACATGAAAAGGAAAGAAGAAATAAAAATTGTTTTGCTCGACGCTTTTCTAAAAAACAGAAGCAGAACTCCGCAAATTGCATAAAGGTGCAACACATCAAACCACCAAAAAGATGTGTGAATAAAACCAATAAGAAACAACCAAAACATGCGCTTTATAAAAAATGAATTCGGGTTTATTTTCTTTTTCTCAACACTTGTAATCAATAGTCCAAACCCGTAACCAAACAAAATAGAAAACAAGGTCATAAATTTCCATTCAAAGAACACTGTGTTGATGTGCATCAGTATCAAGTCCAAAGGCGAGGAAATTGAATTGAGAATGTCTGGAGGAACTTGTTGGTCGGTAAAAGAAGTAAAATTGGCAATTAGCACTCCAACCAAAGCAAATCCACGAAGCACATCAACAATAATTGCTCTTTCCTTTTGTTCAATGGGCGTTCCATTAAAAGACATACTTTGTTATTAAAGTGAGTTTTTCAAACCTGATTCTTTCAGTCAGTTTTAAGTTTGATTTGTTCCCAAAAATTACAGTTCATGGCAGACTTCAAAATACCTTTGCCATTATAACACACCCCTTGTTAGCGTATGCACTTGTGAAGTCATGGGATATTACTTCAAATATCTTATATCAAATTTACCCTCACACATTCAAAGGGCACTTGCCGCGTGACTTTATTACTATAACTTTCGGAATGCTGTACCAATTACGAGTAAAATAAAACCAATTAGCAACATTTCATAGTTATACTTTGATAATGTATCTATTTGCGTATAATGCCCCAAAATGCCTAAAATGCCTACGATGAGAGCAATGACCCAGAGTGTTTGTGTGGGTGCACTAAGCATTGATTTTTTGTTAAACATAATTATTAAATTTAGTTGAGATTAAATGATTCTTTTTTTGAATTGTATATGGAGTCAAAGATGACTCACTGTAAAAGTAGTTCTATTTGAACTCTTTATCAAGGGAGATTTTTTCTACTTTTAAGCTACGTCCAACTGCTTAATAGCTATTGAGTAAGTTAGTGCGAATGGTAATTATTTTACTGATTATCAAGCACTTAGGTCTGCTTTTTTTTAAGAATGCTATGGTAGTGGCTTTCTTTTGTTTATCTGAATAGTCAAGATTAGTTCTAAATATAACCGATCCAATTCTTCAAAAAGTATATGATAAACTTACTTATTTGGCTTTTGATTAAGGACTTAGATATATCATGATGTTTGCAAACCGCATGTAAAGTAGACTGAGAAAAAACTCCGTATATATACCTTCGAAAGGATACGAAGCATATAAAAATAACATTAATTTTAATTTGAAACCGAATTTTGATGCATGAAAATGATATCGGAAACAAAATGTAATCAGATTACGGTTTAAAGTTTAGATGAGGTGATAGAGAAGAATAATGTAGTGCGGGTTAATGATGATATTGAATAAAAATAATCTAGGTTTATTATTTCAGATTTAAAGTTGGAAGGTGCTATGTTATAAATAATGCATTAAAATTCGCTGCTTAAAAATAGCACTCAGCTAAATGAATGTTATTAATTAATATTTAAATCTGAAAGTTGTTATTTACTATTTAAATTGGATAATGGAGTTTTTTCACAACCTAACGATTCGGGCTAAACGCTGTTTTTTATTTGGCGTTTAGAAGCACAACCATTCGGACTTACACAACTGTTTTATAGAAGCAAAAAACTTTGAGTTTGCACCTCAGCCCCCAAATAAAAAACTTCGAGTAGCCATGTTAGCGGCTGGCATACTGTTCCTTCGTGCGTTGGTTCTCATAGGTTTCAATTCTTTTTTTTCGTGATTTAATGAAGTTCATTACACCATTTTTATAAATCAAGTAGTCGTCAATATTGGAAAATGTTGGCTTTGTTTTGAAGTTGTCAAATGGTAAATAAAATTTTACTTGTTGGTTCTCATCAACAAGGTCGTCAAGTAAAAAGAAATTCACATAACCAGTAAAACTCTCAAACAAGTCAAAGAAAGTTTTGTATCTTAAAGCTGTGTCGTAAAGGGGGCTTTTCTCTCCTATATAAAAAAGTCGGATGCACTCTAATGTCAAGTCAAACCTGTCGTCAATTAAATTGATTACTCCTCGTGCTTGATTTATTGTGTGCTTCTTGTCAACTTTGGTGTTAGGGAATATTGTAAAGGAACCAATTGTTGAACCCGTTTCATAAAGTTCGTTAACATCATTTTGAATTTGCTTTGCCAGCCACTCTTTTCTTTTGTGGTGTCGGTATGAGTGAGTGATTGAATCGCTTCCCAAATAAAATTCTCCAATGTCCGATTTGTGATATAAGTAGGCACCACTCTTTTTATTTGTCAGTTCAAAAACTTGTCCGTTAGGCAATGGCTTACTCCACAAAATTTTATGATACAAGCGAAGTGTCGGACTGGTAATGTCAGGGTCGCCGCCACCTGCGTCAGATTGAACATTAAATGTCGTGTCAATTGTCATTTGTCTTGTCGGAGTAACTTTTATTTTTTTTATTAAATGTTCAAATATTTCAGGTTAGCACGGCCGCCCGATGCTTGCAACTAATGTTTATGTTTGTGACGGCTTGGGTTTTCAAAGCGCGTCTCTGTCCCACGTAACCAAACGTAATTTGAAATCTAAACTACAAATTTACACTGGACACCAGCCATGTTTTATACACTTTGTTGGGCGCTGGGCGTTCTACCTGTCACTTCTCCAAAATTCTAAGTCTAAATGAATTCTCGCAATACCTTTCTTGTCTGCGTAGATTAAAGCTCTGTCCTGAAATATTTTACTTTGTTTTTCATTTAAGTCTTTAATTGTCGTCCACCTTGGTAAGTCATCAAATGCTTTATTCAATCCAGTGGCAACATCCCTGTCGAGTGGAACCTCTAAATTTCTCAATGTCTTCAAATTCTCCTCGTAGTCAGTCGGAATGGATAGAAGGTCAGCCAAGTATTTATTGTACACTACATCTCGAAAAAATAAATTCAGTCCCTTTCTCGCTGCGCCCCAACTTTTTCCCCCGTCTGGAAATTTGTTTCTCAGGTCAGACGTTAATTTGGTCAAGTAGTCCTTATATGAGTCCGTTACTAATTTCGCTCTGAACTCAGTCAAGTTTATATTTTTCTCGAAATAATTTCTGCTAATTGTAATTAGTCCGCTGGCTCCTTGATTTCTTATTGCGGAAGGTCCAACTGAAGTCTGTGCAACTCGCCTGTGCATCTGTCTCAAAAATTCGTCTTTGTCCACGTTTTTAAATCTTGGTCTAATTTGTCCTAAACGGCTCGCACCTAATGTCAGAGTGTGAAAAATCTCCACATACCCCCTCGCCATGTTAGCAAGCGTATAAAAATAACAATAAATTTTAATTTGTAATTGCACATTTGATATATGGAGATAATATCAGATGCAGACCGCTCCCAGCTTATGTTTTCAAGTTAAGATGAGGTGATTAAGCAGAATAATGCAGCGCGGGTTATTGTTGCATTTGTTTATCATATTGATTTAAAACAAACGAGATTTATTATTTTAGATTTAAAGTTGGAAGGTGCAAATCTGAAAGCTGTTATTTATTATTTAAATTGGATAATGGAGTTAATTACTGCTATCCTCATAAAAAATTCTAAGTTCAATTTCATTTTCTTTTATATCCAAATGTGCGTGGTGAATCTGATTAATTTCTGTATTTCCTTTAATGTAGTACGAATCGAAATCAACCTTAGGAAATTCAATATCTAAATAATAGATTTCGCTCATTCTATTTCAATTTTATCAATCTCTTTCATCAATCTATCCGTTTCAAAAAGCGCCACAATAATTTTTTGATAATGCAAAATGTCATCAAACTCTAATTTTCTTTCTTTACGGTCTTTGAGCCATTTTTGTGCAGGTTGATAACCGCCAATGTAAAACTCCCAAGCAATTTGCGGAACATTATCAAAATATTGCGTTTCGTTTATATAAACTTTTCCGTCTTGGTATTTTATTTTACCAACTACATTGTTTCCGTCTACTGGATATTGAGTGATGTATTTTTCTACGATTGGACTTTCTAATAAATGTATTTGTCTGATTTCTCCGCCTAACTTTACCAATTGCCAAAATGTATCTTTATCTTTTGGATAAGGAACTCTCGGAAAATCTATTTTTAAAAACTCTTTGTATTTTTCTCGGTATGTTGGTGAATGTAAAACGGCATAGATGTAATCTAGAATGTCGATGGGGGCAAAGGCCTCCCCCGGCCCCTCCAGGGGAGGGGAGTTTGTGTCGTTATCGTTTTGAGAATCGAGAATACTTTCAAGTTTTACTTTTATATTGTTTGCAATTATTTCTGGGTTGGCGAACACTTCTTCGTTAGTGAATCTTATAACTTCATAACCCAATTCATTTAAGCGTAAAGTTCTTAATTCATCATACTCCTTTTGATTTAGATGAATTTTTCCATCAATTTCAATAACTATTTTTTTGCTTAAACACACAAAGTCTGTAATAAAATCATCAATAATATGTTGCCTTCTAATTTTATATCCAGTTTTCTTATTTCTTAAATATTCCCACATAATCTTTTCTGCTTCAGTTGGATTTTCCTTTAAAGCATTTCTCATCTCTTTGATGAATATATAATTCTTTGGATTTGCAGTCATATAACCTGGCTTCGAAAGCCCCTCCCCTGGAGGGGTTGGGGAGGCCTTTTCGCTGGTAAAAGTTAAACCCAATTTTTCTGCTATTTGATTTACAATTTCTGCGTTTAGGTTTGGTGTTCTTTCTGTTGTTTGTCCAATGGTTTGTTGGCCGTTGGTTTCAGCATATAAATAAAGAGGATAAACATAACCCCTTTCTCGTGATTTATTGGAAACAAAAGAGTCATCAACTATCTTACTTGTTATGAAAATATGAGAATAACTTTCTGAAATAATCTGTCGACATAAATCAATTCCAATATTCGCCCCTTTTAAAAAGTGCTGCATAACGTCAACTCTCCAACGCCATAGTAATTTATTATCAAAATATGTATATCTATCATCAAAAATTCTGTATGCTATTTTGGTAAATTTTAATTCATCTATTTTTATTGATGATTTATTATTTGAAATCCATTCGGCATAATTTTTTCCTAATCCAAATTCTTTATTCAGGAAATCTTCATTCATCTCATTATTTATAAAGGAATTCAATCGTTTCTTTAATATATTTAAACTCTCTTCAATTATGAAACTATCTCCCATCGTAACAATGCCTGTTACGTTTTTAGAAAATAACTCATCAACTCTAAATCCACATTCATATTCACCTTGCCCTTCATTATTTCTAGGAACAAAAAATAAAAAAGGTTTTTCAGGCTTTAACTCTTGAAAATTTACCGATTTTAATGAGTTATCAGAAAGAAAATCATATTTCATTTCTCGTTTACCAAACAAATCAAAATGAAATACTTTTCCTAATTCGTTTGACTTTTTCTTTCCTGTTTTTACAAAAATATTAATTGAAACGCCTTGCATAATATCAAATACATTAACATCAGGACTGCCATCAGGGTGCTTTTCTTTTTTCTTACTATTACCATGTAAGTCTATGGTATAAATTTTATCATAGGTTTTGAGTAAATGCCAACGCATTCCCCGAAAAGTAGGATTATCTAAAAAGCCGTGTGGATTAATAAATGCTAAAACACCGCTTCCATTTTTCTCAATAAAATGTTGACCATAACGCAAGAATTTTACGTAGTCGTCATTGAGCCAGTGTTTACGTTCATTAAAGTGAACGCCATCAACATATTTATAATCCTCAATCAGTTTGCTAATCCATTGGCCATTGTTTGAAGATATTCCGCTATATGGTGGGTTTCCAATTACACACATCACTGGAGTATCTCTCTTTATATGATTCGCTTCATTGGCTTCTGTGCTTAACCAATTTGCAAATAAAGTTCCTGTGTCAGGATGGCTTTCTTCTAAACTATTGGTCAAATAAACTCTGAACCTTTGATTAGTTGTGGGTTTGTAGCCAGTTTCTGTTAAAAGCAAATCTAATTTAAGATGTGCCATTGCATAACTTGCCATTAGCAATTCAAATCCATTGAGCCGAGGCAATAAATGTGTTTCTACGTAATTGCTCCAAATTCCTTCTTGTCCTTCAAATTTTTTATGAATATGTTTAATTACTTCTGCTAAAAAAGTGCCTGTTCCTGTTGCCGGGTCAAGTATCTGCACTTTATGAACTTCTTGTTCTGTTTTTTTGCCTTGAACATCAACTTCAATTTTTATTTTGCTATTGTCTGCAAGCCCGTTTGGCAAATCAAATTCGGTTTTTAAAATATCATCAACTGCGCGAACAATAAAATTTACAACCGGTGCAGGTGTGTACCACACGCCACGAGCCTTGCGTAATTTTGGGTCGTACTCACTCAAAAATGTTTCGTAAAAATGGATGATTGGGTCTTCCATTTTTGTTGCCTTTCCGTAATTTTTTAATATCTCTTCAACATTACACGCTAAAAATATTTCTATCAAACTATCTACTATCCATTTAATGCGATCGTCAAGGTCAGGTCCGGCAATGTAACCAAATAATTTGCGTAAAAACGGATTTGATTTTGGAATTAATTCTGCGGCTTCTTGTCTGCTAAAAGTTGGCAATGTTGGGTCGTGTAAACGCGCTGCAAACATTCCGTAAGCAATGGTTTGAGCATATACATCTGCAAAACCTTTAGGCGTAATATCGTGAATAAGAATTTGCCTAAATGCATTCATTTGGTCTTTAAGTGTGCTATCCTCATTATGCGTTTCATCACTTAGCAAAGCCTTTTCAATAACATCAGAAAGAAGGCGAGCTTTGCCTGCCATCATTTCAGCAAGTTTCTTAGAGCTTTTTATGGTTTGCCCAATGTGGCTGCAAAAGTTTTTTATTAAATTGGTGAATGCTGCAAAGTTATTTGGCAAGGGAACAATTGTTTCTGCCGATTTATTATCGAGATGTATTTCAGCAATTGCAATTTTTGTAATAAAAATTCCGTCAATGTATAAATGGAAATCTAAATAGTCCGTAAAAATTAAATTGTTCAGCGAAGCTTTATAACGGTCGAACTGTTCTTTGTTTCCCGTTTTCTTTGCTCCTTCAAGGTCTTTGTCGCCAATATCTTTTGCTTCAATAAAACCTACCGGAATTTCTTTTTTGGTCAAAATGTAGTCGGGTGCTCCACAAGATTGTCTTTTGGGTTCATTAGTCGCCCTGATGTCGGGCATTAAACTTTCTAAAAGTTGTTGCAAGTCACCACGAAAAGTATGCTCGGTAGCATTGCCAAGTTTGTATCGTTTATTTATGTTATCAATGTATTGGTCTAATGTCATTTAATCTGTTTTCTAATTTTTTCGGTTTAAAGTTAGGTTTTTATGTTCGTGCCTTTGCAAAAAATGGCTCTTTTGGTTTTCAGTGTAGACTCGACTATCGGCAAAACCAAATGTGCGGTTATCTGTCTTTTTTTATAATTAGAAATAACGTTTTAGTACTTGGCAAAGGCGCGGAATTAAATCCACAAATGTTAAATTTAGCGCAAATGCCAAATAGAATTATAAACGCCCAATTTATTACCTCCGCACCTTTTTTGCAAAACCCTTGTTAGCTGTAGGGTTTATTTTATTTAGTGTTTTATAAAAGTCTATGAGTTCTTTTTCTTCCTGTAATTTTAAAGAGTTGATGAAATCCTTGTTTTTACTTAATTCAACCATTCTATTGTATTTTTCTTTCATCCAAATATACTTAACTCGTATATCGGCTTTACTTGAATGTTTTGAAAAATTCATTCCTTGTCTAATTTTGTCTCCTAAAAGTTGAATATACTTTGGAAAGTCATATTGAGGGTCGTCTAATTCTTCTTGCGCCTTAGTGAAATAGTCTATGTAATACATTCCATCTAAATCTTTTTCTAATAGCGATTCTACATATTCAATTTCTTCTTCAGCAGTATGCATGTCTGATGCTGCTTCACCTGCCAAATCAATAATGCTCCTGTCCAAAATTATTCTTGGATAATTAGCTGCTTTTGACTCTAATATATACGCTTCCACTAAAGCTGGTCCAAATAAAGTTGTTTCTGTATGAATAAGTTTTCCGTAACTAATTGCTCCACGACATAAAATCCCTTTGTAAATCAAACGCATTATCATCCACTTAACTTCTAATAACGTATAAAATATTTCACTTCTTTCTATTGCAGGAAATGAGATAACAATGCAGTCAGAAAACGTAGTTATTTGTTTTGTCTGTTTTGATGTTTTTTTAATAACGCTTTGTTCGATTTCCACTTTATCCAAATCCCAAACGTCTCTGATTGATTTATAAGCGTCTAATAATTTAGTTATTGCTTCATCATTTGAATTGCCTTCCTTGTCAGTCGTTTCATTTAAAAGTTCTTTGAAACCTAAAATGTCAATAAATATAGTAATTCTGTCCTGATATGTTATCATAGGTGTCTTTTTTGTAATCTTACGCTAACGGTTTGTGACATTACGAGCTTGCGAACTTCGTAACCGCATATTTTCTGTTAAAGATAAAATTTCTTGCGAAAAATAACCGTGATTTTACCACAAATTTCGCAATCTCACAAAACCACTGTTAGCAGCTGCTCTTAGTTTAAACTACAAGTTTGCTCGTATAAATCCTTTAAGTGATTGACTGACATATCAATCAGCGGCTCAAACATAAAAGCGTTTATATGAATGTTCTCTGGAGTCATCATATTAACCTTGTCAAGAACTGTAATAGCTGGACTTGAAGCATATTTAATTTTAAATGCTTGATACAATTCATTTGTCTGATTTGACGAAATCGTATTTAAATCAAATTCTGGCAGTTTGGTAGTAAGATAAGTTTCAGCTTTCAGCCTAATAGCTATTGCTAACGTTATTTTATTTTCAATATTAATTTCATTCAAATTGGGGTCATTATATATCGCATCAGCAGTTTCAAATATGAAATCAAACAGATTCTTGTAACCAAAGTCTATTGTTTTTCCTTGAAGTTTTATTAGCCGCGATTGAAATATATGGAAAGTATTTTCAGCAGTTAAAGTTATAGAATCAGCTTTTTTGTGCATAGAGCTAGTCAATATTTTATAATCTGTGCATTCCATAGATTCGGTGTACTCAATTATATTTCTAACGAAGGCAATTAAACTAATAAAGAATTTCGGCTTTTGGTAATTAGAAACTAAATATGCAAAAAGATCATTTCGATATTGACCTTGATAAAGTTTAATTTCTTTATCATCGGTTTTAGTAGCCATGTAAACTACATTACGAGGTAATGCTATTCTAGAAGCAATTGTGCGATAAAAATCAAAATTATGTGTAAGAATAATTAATCTAAAATCGTTTGACATATGCAAGTCGCGGATATATTCAATTATAGCAAATTTATTTCTATAGTCAAATGAATCCGCAACATCATCGAAAATTATCAAGTGCTTCTCAATGGTATTTTTTCTCGATTCAATTTCAAATAAAAATTGGAGAATAAAATAAGCTCTTTGTTCTCCTTTGCTAAGAATTTTTAAAAGGTTTTCTTTATTTTGACGTACTGGATTTTCGTTTTTATCTATGTAGTCAAATTCTAAATTGGCTATATTTTTTTTCAAAAGTATGTCTTCTTGATTTACCAAAATGACTTCAAAAGGAACATAAAATCTAGAATTGAAGGTCAAAATGATTGTTTTCCAAAGATTAATTTCCTTTTTGGCTTCAACAATAATTTGCTCTAGCTCACTTTTTTGTTCTTCATAGTATCTTGCTAAAACTTCAGAATCGGATTTTATTTCTGAAAGATAATTTACCCAAACTTTCTTTTGAAAACCGTTGTAGTCACTTAATTCTACTAAAATAGAATTGTCGTTTTCAATAACTTTTTTAAAGATTCTCAGTTCGTTATTAAAACCAATTGCCTTATCAAATTTCTCAAAGGCTTGAACTAGCTTTTGATCACTTAATATTTTACTCATTTCTTCTTGCACAAGTTCTTTTAAAGTAGCTGAATCTGAAATTTCAGTTCCGTCTTCTAAAACAAATTTATGTCCAGCTTCAAAAAAGGCATTATCTTCAATTGATTTTAAAATTTCATTTGCTTGCACTGTACCAAAAGGATTTTCCGATTGCTTAAAGAATTTTGATTTGGAAAGTAAATCTTTGTAGTCAGAAACATATTGATTTAGAAGTTTTTGATTTTTATCAAGGAATTTTTTAACATTGTCTTTTTTATCAAAAATGTCGTTATACCTAAAATCATATTTTTGAAACGATTCTTTTAAGGTTTTTGAAGTGTCTAGCAATACTTCAAAAAATGTATTTTTTGATTGACCGGCAAAACTATCAATTAGTTCAATTTCGCAGTCTGTACTCTGAGTAACAGTTTTTAGTTTTTTTATAAAATCTTTTTTACGTTCATCAAGTTCTATATATATTTTATCGTATTTCTTTTTTAAATCAGCACTTGCTAAAAAATTACTGATTCGATGTGACGCATCAAAACTATTATCTTCAGCATTAATTACTAAAATATTTTCAGGTTTAATCGCAATACCGTCAGAGTGAATTTCATATTTAGGTATTTTTGTTACATGAACTTTATCGCAAGGCATATTGCTAGGATCATTTTTAGAAACCAAATCGAATGTTTTTGCAAATGAGGTTTTCATTGTTCCATTTGGTGCGTATATCATGAATGAATTTGAGTTTTGTGTATTGAAGTTGAATTCATGATTTAACTTTCCAATACCAAAGCAATTCTCCCAATCAATTTTAATTGTTTCCATATTTTGATATTTTATTCTATTTGCAATAAAGTTGTGGCTAACTGCAGAGTTTGAAAAAACTTCACACACAGCTTAGCATGTTAATACTCCTATAAAAATAACAATAAAATTTAATTTGTCACTGTACAATTGTTACATTGAAATGGTAGGAGTTACAAACCGCTATCATCTTACTCTTTTAAGTTTAGATAAGGTTATAGATACAAATAACGCAGTGCGGGCTATTGATGCATTTGTAGATGATATTGATTTAACATAAAATAGATTTATTATTAATTTAAAAATCGAAGGACTTCAGGTTTTTTATACAAATAATTTTTCAGTTCAGATTGCTATTGGAATGCTTTTTCCTTGCATGCTCTAAAATAAATACCATTATTGAGGGTAAATAAAGCGTTTTAAACAGTAACATTTGTAGGCAAGGGGAGGTGCGCAACTGGCACTGCTGTTGGAGGTTCGTGCTTTTCGGTTCGCGTAATTGACTCGTTTCATGTTAGGCGTGTTGATTTTTACTTTTTTATTTATTCCTTGTCAACCCTCTCCACCTGATGTCATATTTCCAAGAGGGCTATTTAAGGAAATATAATCTCTTTCAAATTTTTTACATTCTCTTCGTTTGCCCTCAAAAACTATTTTTTGCTTAACTTCCTTATGATACTTATGAATGAATTTTGACTTGAACAAATGTGCTTCATCACTCCAGGCACCTCTAATGTGCTGTTCAAATCTTTCTTTTGGATCAGCTGCAATACCCACATAAAAAACAAATAATTCACACTCTAAAGTATAAACATAGCAATATTCCTCATCAGAGGCACTTTTGCCTTCATATAGTTGCAAAATCTCTAATTCTCTTTCATGTAATGACATTTCGAAAGCGTTTGTCTCATATTCTAAAGTAATTGCTTTGTCATGCCTAAGAACTATTTCTTTGCCCTCATATATTAATGAAAGAGCATCATTTTGTGCCTTTTGGATTTCATCTAATTTTTCTTTCAATGAATTAGGATGTTCTATAAAAAATTTCCAATCCTTATATGCATATAAAGAATAGAAATTACCTTTTAATGAATAAATACTTTTCCATAAATTACACATCTTCAAGTTCCATATCTGATATTCATTCAAAAACATTTTAACCTTTTCTACATTAATGCAAAAAGCGCTACTATGCGGAAAATAATGGATATGAAGCGTATTAGGGTTTTGATTTAAAGGAGTTATTGTCTTTTCAGTGAATTTGACTTTAAAAGAAAGGCACTTTTTATAAACTTCTATTGCTCCATTATGAATAAATTTTGGCGGTGAATTTTTTCCATATTCGATTAACATTTCATCACTTCTGAATTTCAACATTATTTCAGAAATACTGTTGAAATCAGGATAATGTATACACCATGATTCTTTTGATTCATCAAAAATTCTTTGTCTTTCACTGTTTGGCAATTTTTCAACTTTATATTGCTCCTTTATTCCATAAATAGTTTCAAAAAAAGAAGGAAGTTGAGATTGTGTATCTCTAAGTTTAGAAATCAAATCCGGGTCTCGTTGATTGGATGGTTTTTGAAACCATTTACTAGTGTCCTCAAAAATTTCAATCACTAATTTTTCATCAGAAGAAAGTTCTGTGTTACTTTCTAAAAGGTCGTGAACAAACTTAAATCGTTCCTTAAATGGTAACTGTGACAATTCGTATAATCTCATTTAATCTGTCCTTTTCTTGTAAAAATGTTCAGGTTATCAGTTTACCTAGCATGACTGCTAACGGCAGTCCGTCTAAAAACTCAACTTCTCCATCAAATATAACCCAATTAGTGTCGATTGACGGTCTCACGCAAGGAGAAGTCGCTGATGAAAGCGACCTGATGTCTTTCGGAAAGATAATCATTCTTCGTGAAAATTAAGTTCCAATTTACCTGAAAATCAGCGATTTTTCTTAGCGTGTGTTAGTGGCTGGCTTCCCTAAATTTTAGCTATCTTCGCATTTATAATCTTAAATTTTTAAAAAAATGGCAAAAAAAGTATTTATAAGTTATGATCATAGTGAAGATTTACATTACAAAAATCTTCTTAGAGCTTGGGATGCGAATACAAATTTTGATTTTGAATTTGACCAGCGATCTCCAAACGAACCTATTAATAGCGTTGACGCTGTCAAAATAAAACAAGCACTCGCGGCTAAGATGAAGGAGTGTGATTATTTATTAGTCATCGTTGGAGAAAAATCGTATAAAAGCAATTGGATGACTTGGGAAATAGCACGGGCTAAAGAATCTGATGTTAAATTGAAATTAGCGGCAATTAAAATTTCTACTAATAATACTACTCCGCCCGGATTGCTTGCTACAGGAACTTCTTTTGCAACTTCATTTACTAAAGAAAAAATTATTGCTGCACTAGATGGCGCAACAAACTATTATTAATTAAAATTAGACTAATGGCTCAACTAACATGTTTTGTTATTATAGGTTACGGTAAAAAAATGGATTATTCTTCTAGCAGAATGATCGACTTAGACAAAACTTATGAATATATTATTGAACCAGTTTTTAACGAGCTAGGATTTTTATGTTTCAGAGCCAGCGATATAAAACATAGCGGAGTGATTGATATTCCGATGTACGAAAATATATTAAAAGCTGATTTCGTTTTAGCAGATTTATCAACGTTAAATCCAAATGTTTTATATGAATTAGGAATTAGGCATGCGGTAAAAAAGAATACCACAATTATTATATCAGAAAATAAATTGAATTATCCATTTGACTTGAGCCACATCTTAATAGATAAATATGAGCATTTAGGATTAGCAATTGATTTTGGGGAAGTGCAAAGATTTAGAAAGCTTTTAAAAGAAAAAGTAGTTGAATTGCTTGAAAATCCAAAAGTTGATAGTCCGTTGTATACTTTTTTTCCGCAATTGAATATACCAACTTTTACAAAAAAAGAAATTGAGGAAATAAAGCAAAATATTGCTGAAGATGGTTCATTATCCGATTTGCTTGATGAAGCCGAAAAAGAAAAATCTGCCAATAATCATACGCGAGTAATTCAAATACTTACACAGGCGAAAGATTTAAAACAAGACAATATACTTGTTACTCAAAGGTTGGCGCTTGCGACATACAAGTCTAAATCACCTAGTGAAGTTGAGTCCCTTTTTAACGCTCAAGCAATTTTGGACGAACTAAATCCTGAAACGACCATTGATTTAGAAACATTAGGATTGTGCGGTGCAATAAATAAACGACTTTTTGAGGAAACGGG
>JBBRGZ010000019.1:0-23181 GCA_038223395.1 Chitinophagales bacterium | reverse complement strand
TTTATAAACAGAAACCAATTCCTTTAAAGATTGCACCGAACCTAAATTCAATTCATCTTCATTCTCGGATGCTTCCAAATTTACATATCCAATAATCTGATTCCCCAATTGCAATTGATTCAGCAATTGATGTGCGCGTTTCGACTCTGCATAATTTCCTATAATTAATATTTTTTTATCCGGTTCTTCTCCAAACCTAAAATTGCGATGTCGAATAAAGTGCAAGATCGAGCGATAAAAAATCAACACAAAGATATTGAATGCAGCACCCGCAATTATCATCCCCCGAGAAAAACGCAAGTCTTCCGGTAAAAACCCATACACTGCCGCTATTACTAAAGTTCCCCAAAAAACTCCTCGAATTATTTTCGAAATATTCGTTGTTCGGTCGTATCCGCCGCTGATATATATAGAAAGAATCCAAATTAAACAATACAATGGCGCATTAATAAAAAGATAATCGTTTGGATATTCTCCACCTGCAATAAATTTTACATAATATTCCCAGTATTCTTTTATAACTATTAATCCACCATAAATTAATAAAGCATCAAACAAGGGGAGGGCAAGGCGCTTAAAAATGCGCATTATTCCGGCAATAAATGCTCTGAAATAAATTGCAAAATTTAAAAAGGAAATAAATAATCCTGCACTACGACCTGAAAAATGTTTGCGCGTAAAAATTTTCATCGCAGTGTAAAACATTTTTACATAGTTGAAACTCGCTTTTTTAGTACTCTCGCCTTTGTAATGTATAATGCGTGTTTCAGGAAAATAGTAATTTTTGTAACCAGCTTCTACTATCCGATAACTCAAATCAATATCTTCGCCGTACATAAAAAAGGCTTCATCCAGTAAACCGATTTTATCAAGCACTTTTTTTCTTAATAACATAAAGGCTCCGGCTAAAACATCCACAGTGCAAACTTCATCCTCGCCAATAAATCCCAAATGATATTTGCCAAAAACTTTCGATTTTGGAAATAAGGTTGCTAAACCAAAAGCTTTATAAAATGCAACTTCAGGGCTTGGAAAAGCGCGTTTACTTTCAGGTAAAAATGCGCCCTTGCCATCCAACATTTTAACACCCAATCCACCGGCATCAACATGCGCGTCCATAAAAGTGATGCACTTATCGAAGGTGTCTTCTTCAACAACTGTATCAGGATTTAATAATAAAATATATTCTCCTTTTGCAATTTGAATCCCTTGATTATTCGCTTTCGAAAATCCGGTGTTTAATGTATTTGCAATGATATAAATTGGAGTCTTGGGTTGTTTATCTGTTAAGAATTTTGTTTTAATAAATTCAACACTTCCATCAACAGAATTATTATCAACTACAATTATTTCTGCAGAAATATGCACACAGGCTTTTAATACCGATTGAATTGCCTGTTCAAGGAAATGTTTTACGTTGTAATTTACAATTATTACACTTAATTTAATCATTCGCTTTTATGCATATAGTTTTCGTAAGGTCGACGCGTTGTTAGCGATCGGCCGAGGGTAACTTCGTCAGTATATTCTAATTCGCCGCCAAAAGAAATGCCGCGTGCAATGCTCGTAATTTTAATTTGATTATCGCCAATTTTTTTAGTGATATAAAATACCGTAGTATCACCTTCAATAGTTGGATTGAGTGCCATAATAATTTCTTTATACTGTCCGCTCTCCACTTTTTTAATCAGCGAATCAAGATGCAATTGTTCTGGGCCTATGCCTTCAATTGGCGAAATAATTCCGCCTAAAATATGATACTCACCGCGATATTGATCTGTATTTTCAATAGCAATTAAATCGCGCAAACTTTCTATTACGCAAATCGTATGATGATCGCGACTGGGATTTTTACATATTGAACACAAGGCATTTTCATCATCAGCAATATTATAGCAATTTTTACAAAAACGGATTTCAGTTTTTAATTGCATGAGCGATTCGGAAAACTGTTGTACATCATTCTGTTTTTGGTTGAGTAAATGCAGTACGAGACGCAATGCAGTTTTTTTACCAATACCCGGAAGTTTGGCAAATTCATTTACAGCTTGTTCCATCCATTTGGAAGGTAGGTTCAAAGTATTTTTATTTAGTTTGTTTTAAATTGATTTATCGCCCACAGAAATTAGTTTGCAATTTTCAAGTTTGTTGCCATCGCATACACCTTTAATTATAATTGAATCACCTATTTTAACCTGTTCTGTATCTTTTATATTTTCTTTTACGAAAAAACATTTTATTCCAAAGGGATCATTATTTAATCCTTGCAGTGCAAAATAATTCCCCAATTCAAAATCGTTGCCTGTTTCAACTACAATCCCTTCAATTTGCAGCACCTTATTATCGTATTTTTTGCGATAAGCATCTTCATTTGTTCTGTATTCGCTTGACATTTGTTCAGCCGAAAGTGTAATATCTGCATCAACTTTTGTGATATCTATAATTTGAGCCGACCCTAAAAGTGTATTTCCACCAAAAATGAGGGCAACAGCGGTAACTAAAGCTACCATTGTCATCATAAAAGTTTTACTATTTGATACGTCTTGTGACTTGAATTTTTCGTCATTCATCACCAAATATCGCCCTCCTGCATATAAATGATAGACAATTGGAAGTCCGAAACGGGCCAAAAGGAAGGGTTCCCAATTAGGAAAAATATTAAATTTAATGATACACCAAATTGCACCCGGCAAAACCACCCAAAATCCAAGCAGGGTAGCCCATCCGGCGTTGTTTTGGCCTAAGTAAAAACGGTCGGCTCCACTGCTTCCTGCAAAGAGCGCCAAACTTAAAGTGAGTTTTTTCGATTTCATTACACCATATGATATCAGCAAAAATAGACACAATTAAAGAAATTCATTGATATTGTTCAAAAAGTGACATCCGGTTTGAATCAAAATAGGAATTAAATTTGCGTAAACGTGTGTATACTAGGTACATATAATGCATATTTGTATCAGCAACATATGAGGATCAATATGAAACGCAGCACAAAATTGATAATTGGACTTCTTATAGGGGTTCAAATACAAGTAGCATCAGGGCAGCAATATCTTGAAGTTGGTGTATTTGCAGGCGTTTGTAATTATCAGGGAGACCTTGCTCCAGTTGCATTTGTTCCAAACGAAACGCATGGTTCTGTTGGTGCATTCTATAAATATAATTTAAATTATTGGTTTGGCCTGAAGGGTAGTATTTATCAAGGGTATATTTCTGGCAACGATGATAACTCTACTGAGCAATGGAAACAAGAGCGCAATCTTAGCTTCCAATCGCCAATTCAAGAGGCATCAATTTTTGCAGAATTATTCCTAAAAAAATTCAATCCTACAAATCGTTGGAACATTATGTCTCCCTACGTGTTTATTGGATTCGCTGTATATCACTTTAATCCTATTGCAAAATACAACGGCGTATATTACGAATTACAACCGCTTGGAACTGAAGGTCAAGGGAATTCGTATTATCCCGATAGAAAACCCTATAGTTTAACACAATACGCTTTACCTATGGGTTTTGGGTTAAAGGGCTCAATTTCTCCTGAATGGAATGTCGGACTTGAAATGGGTTACAGAAAAACAAGCACCGATTACTTAGATGATGTAAGCACAACTTATGTTTCGAAAGAAATTCTATTGGAAGGAAATGGTGATATCGCATGGCAACTATCCAACAGAACTGACGAAATGAATGGTGGACTAGAAATTCTCCGCGACGACCACAAATATCGTGGGGATGACACTAATAAAGATTGGTATATTTTTTCAGGAATAACCGTTTCACGCAATATTGCAGTAAAGGGCTGGGATGCAGGAAAATACAAGGTGAGCAAGAATCTAAAGAAACCTGGATTGCGGGCATCAAGAAAAAAAGCGGATTGTCCTGGAATAAGAAAAAGCTTTAAAAAATCGAAATACGGTAATAAAGGCCTATTCCACCATTGATAAATCTGCACATTTAACACAATAAAAAAGTCATTTTTCAGTTATATTCGAGTTATATTTCAATTTCTGAAAACAAATTTATATTTTTGTTAATTAATAACCCGATTGAATGAAACTAATTAAACTCCTCAGTTTACTTTTCCTTACAAGCAATCTTATTGCGCAGTCTTCCTATTTTGAAGTAGGGATAATGGGTGGTGTGGCTAATTATTATGGCGATTTGACCTATGATTATGTTGTAATAGACGAGTCGCATCCTGCATACGGTGGTTTTGTTAAATATAATATTGACCCTTGGATGGGAGTTAAATTTAATATCTACAGTGGTCAGATTTCGGCTGCAGATGCAAATAGCGATCGTGCCAACCTCAATGCGCGTAATTTGAGTTTTACGTCAGATGTTACTGAAGCTGCTTTTGTTTTTGAATATAATATTGGAGGTTATTTTCCAGTAGAATTCAAAAAACGCTATACGCCTTATGTATATGCCGGCGTTGCAGCATTCCATTTTAATCCACAAGCATTTTACGAAGGTGAATGGTACGATTTGCAACCTCTTGGAACTGAAGGACAAGGAATGGAAATATTCCCTTTTCGCGAAAATTATAGATTGTATGAATTTGCAATTCCTTTTGGACTAGGATTTAAAATGGCTCTTACAGAACGTTGGAATTTAGGCTTAGAATACGGTGCCCGCTGGACATTTACAGATTATTTGGATGATGTAAGTAGAACCTATGTTGATAGAAACCTATTAATTGAAGCAAATGGAATTGATGCTTATAATCTTTCTAACAGAAGTGGCGAATATTTATTAGGCGAACCTTTTGATTATCAGAATAATGATTGGCGCGGAGACCCAACAAATACCGATTGGTATATGTGGTTTGGAGTTACACTCAGCAGAAATTTAATTAAAGGTACAGAAGAAGGTTTTAGAACTAGCACGAAAGACATTTTGGGTTGCCCTAGTCCTAAACATTATAACAAACCCCAAAAACATAAGTAATTAATCCAATGGTTGGAGAATATAAGAACGGGATTGTTTGAAAAAACATCCCGTTTATTTTTTTGTGTTTATATCTTCGCTTTTTATATTCTAAATTAAATTTCATTTTCGCCACAGGTAAATTTTAAAATATGTCTCCTTGGTTTTTTGTTTCTATTTTATCTGTTTATTTTTTATTCCTGTTTCTCATTTCCTGGTTTACTTCGCGCAATGCAGGAAGCAATGCCTACTATCTCGGAAATAAATCTTCGCCTTGGTATGCCGTTGCTTTCGGACTCATTGGCGATTCTTTAAGCGGTGTTACTTTCGTTTCTGTGCCGGGTGCTGTAGCCACGCAAAACTTTGGATACATGCAAATTGTTTTCGGGTATTTGCTGGGATATTTTATTATTGCAAAGGTGTTACTTCCCTTGTATTATAAAATGAATTTGACTTCAATTTATACCTATCTCGGAGAACGGTTTGGAGCAACATCTCAAAAAACAGGGTCTTTCTTTTTTATTCTTTCGCGTTTAATTGGCGCAGCTTTTCGCTTATATATTTCTGCTACCGTTTTGCAATTATTTATTTTCGATAATTGGAATATTCCATTTGAAGTTACAGTATCGGTTGTAATTATTTTAATTCTGTTATATACGTATCGCGGGGGAATAAAAACCTTGGTGTGGACAGATACTTTGCAATCTACATTTTTATTATTGGGCGTTATTTTATCTATAGTTGCTATTGCAAATAAAATGGATTTAAGTTTTTCCGGCATGGTTTCTACAATATCGCACAGCCCCTTTTCACGCATTTTTGTGTGGGATGTAAAAGCACCCAATTTTTTTGGTAAACAATTTATCAGTGGCGCTTTAATCGCAATTGTTATGACGGGTTTGGACCAAAACATGATGCAAAAAAACTTGAGTATGCGCACCTTGCCCGAAGCGCAAAAAAATATTTTGTGGTTTAGTTTTGTTTTGATATTTATTAATTTATTTTTTGTTTCACTTGGTGCATTATTATATGCATATTCTGATGCAATGCAGATTACAATTCCGGCTCAAACAGATCAATTATTTCCAATTCTAGCACTTTCGCATCTCGGCACTTTTGCCGCAGTTGTATTTATTTTGGGTATTACCGCAGCAACTTTTTCAAGCGCCGATTCTGTCCTCACAACACTTACAACATCGTTTTGTATTGATGTTTTAAAGTGGGATACAAATGCCATCGAAAGTAAAAAACAAAAAAATAGACGTCACGTAATTCACATTGGATTTGCAGTGTTGTTATTGCTTGTGATTATTGTTTTTAAAGCAATTAATAACGATACGGTAATTAATGCTGTGTTTACAGTTGCCGGATATACCTATGGACCTTTATTGGGATTATTTGCCTTTGGTATTTTGACAAAACGTGCTGTTTTGGATACAGCAGTTTGGGTATTATGTCTCGTTCCACCGGTCTGTTGCTACTTTTTAAACATGTATTCTAAACAATTATTTGGGGGATATCAAATTGGTTACGAATTGTTACTTTTAAATGGTATTTTGACGTTTATCGGTTTATACTTAATTTCATCAAATAAATTAACGCAGACTCTTTAAAATTCGAATATGGCAGAAAAATACAGGAAGAAGAAATTATATAAGGTAAAAGACTGGACCGAAATCAGTGCGCAATCCAGCTGGCGCATGTTTAAAATAATGGCAGAATTTGTAGATGGATTTGAAACGATGGATAAAATTGGCCCTTGTGTTTCTATTTATGGTTCTGCACGAACAAAACCTGATAATAAATATTACAAGTTATCAGAGCAAATTGCAAGTAGTTTAGTAAGCGAAGGTTTCGGAATTATTACCGGCGGAGGCCCCGGAATTATGGAAGCAGGAAATAAAGGTGCCTTCAAAGAAGGTGGAAAATCGGTAGGATTAAATATTGAATTACCCTTCGAACAAAATCATAATCCTTATATCGACAGAGATAAACTCATTAACTTTAAATACTTTTTTGTGCGCAAAGTGATGCTTGTAAAATATGCTCAAGCATTTATTTTTATGCCCGGCGGATTTGGAACCTTAGACGAAATGTTTGAATCACTTACACTTATTCAAACCCATAAAATTGAACGTGTACCTGTAATTCTTGTTGGAAAAAGTTATTGGAAAGGATTAATGGCATGGGTTAGAGAAACAATGTTGCACAAAGAACATAATATTAATGAAGAGGATTTAGATTTGTTATTTATAACGGATGAAGCAGCCGAAGTGGTTAAACATATCAGCGATTTTTATGCAACATCGCAATTGCGTCCTAATTTTTAATAAAAAATTATGGCAGAAATAAAACCAATTAAACCGTTGAAGGCAGGAGCTAAGGCTCCTGATTTTAGTGCGAAGGATCAAAACGGAAAAACAATTACACTTTCTAAATTAAAGGATAAAAAAATTGTAATCTACTTTTACCCTAACGACGATACCGAAACATGCACAAAGGAAGCTTGTAATTTAAGAGATAATTACTCCGAGTTAAAAAAGAAAGGATTTACAATTATCGGAGTTTCTCATGCGCCGGTCGCGTCAAAAAAGAAATTTGCTGATAAATATCAATTGCCTTTCACACTTTTAGCCGATACAGATTTAGCTATCGTAAACGCTTTTGGAGTATATGGTGAAAAATTATTTATGGGAAAAATTATTACAACCATACATCGTAGTACCTTTATTATTGATGAAAAAGGATACATAAAACATACAATCACAAAGGTTACCTCAGGAAAAGCCGCAAAACAAATTATTGAATACGATAAAATTAAATTTAATGAGTAGTTTGTAATTTATATGTCATTTCCTTAGTTATATGTAGATACATATATTAGTTTTCTGCATCTTTAAAGAAAATATTAAGACTGTACTAAAATGAAAAAATCTCTTCAATTAAAAATATTCTATGGCTTTGTATTAATGATGCTGGTGATAGGATACACAAAAATTGGTTTTGCCAAGGAAGATGGGGCTCCCTCAGGCAATACCGGTTCGCCGGGCGATGACAATCAAACCTGTGCGCATGTTGATTGCCACACAGGTTCTGCATCATCGCGCGATGGACTCATCTTTACAGATGTGCCTGAATTAGGCTATTTGTCGGGAGTGGAATATTTAATAACAGTGAAGGTTTCTGAACCCGGAATTGAAAAATTCGGATTTCAAGCTTCGCCACAAACAATTGAAGGTAGCAAGTTGGGGAAACTTACACTGATAGATCCTTTGTTAACAAAATTAACTGGTGGGAGTAAATATGTTACACATACACTTTCCGGCACTGCCGGCACAGACTCTTTAAGTTGGACCTTTCACTGGACTCCTGAATCGGCTTCTGGTGATGTTACTTTTTATGTTGCTGTAAATGCTTCTGATAACGAAGAAGATGCTACCGGCGATTTAATTTTTACAAATAGCCTTACTATTCAAGAAGACCCTTCAAATGTACCTCTGTCGATTGAAGATTTGAATAAAATAACCTTCGATTTAATTTCTCCAACTTCAAATTATTTAATCTTAAATGTTGCAACTGCGGTTAATGATAATCTTGAGGTTTCAATCTTTGATGTGCATGGTAATTATATTAAATCAACTACATATCAATATTCGAATGGCAGCATGCAAATTCCGCTTGATGGAATTTCTGCAGGTATTTATTTTGTAAACCTGCGCAATGCGCAAGGCACTATAACAAAACAATTTATTAAGATTTGATTTTTGGTATTATATAAACAATAAACCCCGGTGTTAAGGCCGGGGTTTTGTTTTTTAAAAGAAATTATTTTGCTTCTTCTTCGTCGCTGTCTTTAACAGTTTCTTTTTCTGCTTTATCGGCTTTATCGGCTTTTTCTTTTTCTTCAAGCTCTGTTTTAAAAACACCTTTTTCATCCAAAATCGCAAACCATTTTACGAATTTTTTAATGTCGCTTAAATGCACCTTCTCCTTGTCGTAAGTAGGTAAAATTTGTTCAAAATACGCCTTTAAAGCTTCATTGTCGGCTTTAGCATCTGCAAGTGGAATTGTCTCCCTTTTTTCATACGCCATCAACATCACATCTAAAAGATCTTCTGTATCATCTTGGGTGTAAATGGAAATATTTTCCAGCGGAGAAAATAAATGTTCGCGATTGGATATAAATTTTGTCCAGCCCTCTGTTAAGCTAGTAACAATTACGCCTGAAGGCTTCTGTGTTTCCATTTTATACAAGCCGGGCATACCGGTTATGGAAGTGATTTCTATAAAACGCATAATTTAATTTTGCGCAAATTTAACGAAACGAAATCATGTTTTATTTGTTTTCTATTGAATAGGATTATTTTCTGTCCCTATATTTGAGCAATATTCTTTGCAAAAGGGATTAATTCAACAGTAATATGGAGTTTAAATTAACCAGCAAATTTGTGCCAACCGGCGACCAACCGGACGCAATCAGGCAACTTACTGAAGGCATTAACAATGGCGAGCAAGCGCAGGTTTTACTGGGTGTAACGGGCAGTGGAAAAACCTTTACCATCGCCAATGTGATTCAACAAGTGCAAAAACCTACCCTCATTCTTTCGCATAATAAAACTTTAGTTGCACAATTATATGGGGAATTCAAACAGTTTTTTCCTGATAATGCCGTGGAATATTTTGTGAGTTATTACGATTATTATCAACCGGAAGCATACATTTCTTCTTCGGATACTTATATTGAAAAAGACCTTTCCATTAATGCAGAAGTGGAAAAATTGCGTTTAAAAACAAGCTCAAGTTTGCAAAGTGGACGGCGTGATGTAATTGTTGTTGCAACAGTAAGTTGTATTTACGGTATGGGAAATCCCACAGAGTTTAAAGACAGTATTATTAAGTTGCAAGTGGGAGAAAAAATTTCGCGCAGTGTATTATTACATCGTTTGGTTGACTCATTATATTCGCGTGCAGGTGTAGAATTTAAAAGGGGAAATTTTCGAGTAAATGGAGATATTGTAGATATTTTTCCTGCTTACGCTGATTTTGGTTATCGCGTTTCTTTTTACGGTGATGAAATTGAAGAAATGGAAATCTTTGATGTAGATACCGGTAAAAAAACGGAGAGTCAAAAAGACATCGCCATTTTTCCTGCAAATTTATATATTGCTCCAAGAGACATTTTACCTTCTGTAATTCATGAAATTCACGCGGAATTAGATGCGCAGGTGCGCTATTTTGAAAGTATCGGAAAATATATTGACGCAAAACGTTTAAGCGAGCGCGTAAATTTCGATATTGAAATGATTAAAGAGTTGGGATATTGCAGTGGCATTGAAAATTATTCACGATTTTTTGACAGAAGAAAATCAGGACAAAGACCCTTTTGTTTAATTGACTATTTTCCGGAAGATTTTTTAATGATTGTTGACGAAAGTCACGCAACAATTCCTCAAGTAGGAGCCATGTATGGCGGCGATAGAGCGCGCAAAATGAATCTTGTGGAATACGGTTTTCGTTTGCCAAGTGCCATGGATAATCGCCCGCAAAATTTCGACGAATTTATGAGCTTGCTCAATCAAACAATTTATTTAAGCGCAACGCCTGCCGATTTTGAATTAAATCAAAGTGGTGGTGTAATTGTAGAACAAGTTGTTCGGCCAACAGGATTATTAGACCCACCAATTGAAATACGTCCATCATTAAACCAGATTGATGATTTGTTGAATGAAATTGATTTGCGAATTCAAAAAAATGAACGTGTATTAGTTACAACACTCACTAAAAGAATGGCTGAAGAATTATCGAAATATTTATTTAAAATGCATGTTAAATGCAGATACATTCACAGCGAAGTAGAAACCTTAGAACGCGTAGAAATTTTACGTGATTTACGCCTCGGAAAAATTGATGTTATTGTTGGCGTAAATTTATTGCGTGAAGGTTTAGACCTTCCGGAAGTTTCGCTTGTTGCTATTTTGGATGCAGATAAAGAAGGATTTTTGCGAAACACCAGATCATTAACTCAAACTGCCGGTCGCGCCGCAAGAAATTCGAATGGTTTGGTAATTATGTATGCCGATAAAATGACGCAAAGTATGCAGCGCACAATTGATGAAACAAATCGTCGTCGTGCAAAACAAATTTTATATAATACCGAACACAATATCACACCAACAACTATTATAAAATCAACAGAAGAAATATTTAAAAAAGCGCAAGTTGTCAATTTAAAATCTGGCGACCCACAAGCCTATATCGAACCTCAAGATATGGCATCCTTAGTTGCTGATCCTGTAGTGCAAATGATGAGCAAAACACAATTAGAAAAAGCAGTAACAGAAACCAAAAAGAAAATGGTGCAAGCAGCAAAAAACATGGAATTTTTAGAAGCTGCAAGATTGCGAGATGAAATGTATGCCTATCAAAAAATTATGGATGAAAGAGTTGAGTAAAAACAAACTCAAAAATGCCAAAATCAGATTAAAAATTTGATTTCTTTCCAATTTTCAATAGCAACAACTTCGTACAATTTTTTACCTTTGCGCAAAATAACACTTTTTCCATGGCTGATATTAATGAGTTAAAACGAATTGCATCGCAGGTGCGCAGAGATATAGTGCGTGAAGTTCACGGTTGCCAAAGCGGTCACCCCGGTGGTTCTTTGGGTTGTGCCGATTACTTTGTTGCTATGTATTTTGAAGTGTTGCGACATAACAATACATTTAATATGGATGGCATTGGCGAAGATATATTTTTTCTAAGCAATGGGCATATTTCGCCGGTTTGGTATTCAGTGCTAGCGCGTTCGGGTTATTTTCCTGTTGCGGAATTGAAAACGTTCCGTTTATTGGATTCGCGTTTACAAGGTCATCCCACAACAGCAGAACATTTACCCGGCATTCGCATTGCGAGTGGCTCTTTGGGACAAGGTTTATCGGCAGGAATTGGAGCGGCTTTGGCTAAAAAATTAAATGGTGATAATCATTTCGTGTATACATTGCATGGCGATGGAGAAATGGACGAAGGGCAAATTTGGGAAGCAGCAATGTTTGCGGCACACCACAAAGTGGATAATATTATTTCTACAATTGATTTAAATGGTCAACAAATTGACGGTACTACCGAACAAGTAATGAGCTTGGGTAATATTAAAGAAAAATGGGAAGCCTTTGGTTGGGATGTTATTGTTTTGATGCACGGAAATGATATGGAGCAAGTTGTGAATACACTTAAAACAGCTCAACAACACACAGGAAAAGGAAAGCCTGTTATGATTATTATGCATACAGCAATGGGAAGTGGCGTTGATTTTATGGAAAATAAACACCAATGGCACGGCGTTGCACCAAATGACGAACAATTGGCAAATGCACTCGCTCAGTTACAAGAAACATTAGGGGATTATTGAGAAGGGACGAGGGACATGGGACAAGGGACATGGGACGAGGGATTTGGGACAAGGGACGAAGGACATAGTGTACTTGACTGAATTATGGGGTTGGAATTAATTTTTTGGGTTAGGCGGGAAATTTCTTTATGCAATTATTGTATATTTTAAGAGTATTAAATATCCACATTTACTCAATCTTCTAGCAAATAAACAGGTATTTTCCTTTTATATGCCTTTGTTCTCGTATTGATTAATCATTTTATTTTATCGCTCAAATATTTGTTGTAAATTTCGACTACATTAATATTTTGCCGTTTTGAAAAAAGAACAAATAAAAAAATTAGCAGCGTATTCATCACTTTCATCTGCATTTTTATTATTATCAAATGCGGCAAATGCGCAGGTAGTTTATACAGATGTTATTCCTGATGGAATTGGATTTGCCGATGATTATTTATTGGACATAGATAATGATGGCGTCGTTGATTTTAAATTAATTTTTATTGTAGATGCATCAACTTCTTACGCGCTTTCAGAATTAAAATTGCGCATCAATCCATTAGGGAGCAATCGCATGGCTTTTTCAATACAAAATGTTCCTGTTACCTATTCAGGAATGCCATCGTCTACTTACACGGGAGGTGCCACACAAATTCCTTTTACGGTTGCACCGGTATTAAATGAAGGCGCTATTATAAATGCAGGCTTGAATTTTAATTCTGATATTGTTAATTTATATGAAAGACTCAATTTTAATGTGTACAGCAATTATAATCCACAGGCAATAACAGGTGGCTCGTGGCAAGGTGCTGAAAATAAATTTGCTGCTTTTCAGTTTTATATTGATGGTGCATTGCACTATGGTTGGATGCGATTAAGTGTTGATATTTTAACAGGAATTACGCTGCATGATTTTGCATATGAATTAAATCCGCTTACGCCAATTACAACTCAAATAGTAGAATATACAACAACGTGGAATTATGCAATTGACGGTGGAACAATTGGCAATGCAGAGGACCTGCAATACAGTTTTACTGCAGCTGGAGATGAGGTTGACATAAATAATTATCGTGTCATCTGTGTAAAAAAAGAAAACGCAAATGCTTTCAATATTGATTTAGCAAATGCATTACCAGCGGATGAATATTTAGAAATAATGCCTGATGGAAGTGCAGAATACAGTGGCGCTTTTTCTGCTTTATCTAGGGATAGTGATGGTGATATCATTACATTAGGGCAGGAGTATAAATTATTTATTTTAAATGTCATGGAGCCCCCTGTTGGATATGAAAATATATTATCTCAAGCATCGGATGTTGTGCAATTAATTGATATCGTTTCTCCTGCAACGGACGTTTTTGTAACAGATGTATTTGATACAGGAAACGGCAGTGATTTAAAAGTGCAATTTTCTGAACCTGCAATAAATCAAGGTATTTCGGAATATAGAATTATGTTGGTTCAAAAAGATTTGGCGGATGTTTTTACGTTAGATGATGCAAATTTGATTGCCGCAGGAAATTATACACCTGTTGAAACAGATTCAGTATCTTATATTATTAATTTGAATGCATTAACAAAAGATGTAGATGGTAATTTAATAGAACCAGAAAAATATAAATGTTTTGTTTTAAGCGTTTCAGATGGAACAAGTACAAATCAAAGTGCTTTATCTATCCCTTCATCTGCAACAACAATTGAAACAATTACTTCTGCAGCACAAAATATTTTATTTGAAGATATAGCCGAAACAGGAAATGGAAACGATGTTAAAATTTCTTTTGATGCGCCCGTATACGAGCAAACAATTGTTGAATATCGCATCATTTTAGTTGATTTTATTACTGCATTTGATTTTGATTTGGATGCTGCCCTTGCCGTTCCGGCATCTCGTTATATTACTGTAATTCCCAATGATAATCCGATAACTATTTTTGGCAATACAAATACTAAAGACAGCGAAGGCAATTTGATTGTTTGGGGTGTTCCTTATTTTGCTTATGTATTATCTACCCCAAGCACTTATGGAATAGGTGATACACTTTCTCAACCTTCTAATCAATTGATAATTAATTTTCCTGTTGTTGAAAGTATTTCTGAAAACACGATTGAAGGAGTTAACATCTTTAATGAAAATCATTTAATTCATATCAATTTGAATGCTCAAATACAAAATAAGACGCAATTTTATTTGTATTCATCTATAGGGCAATTATGCTTTTCGTCAGAAATAAAACAAGCTGAAAATGTATTTTCTGTGGATGTCGCTGGGGGAATTTATGTTGCTGTTTTACAATCCGGCGATAAAAGGGCTATTAAAAAGCTTGTAATAAATTAAGAATTTCACTTCCTTTTGCGTATTTCTTATCCTGTTTTCTCGGTTAAGGCATATTTTGCAAACAATAGTATACAACAAAGCAAATACATTGTTTAAAGCCTTATTGCCTGTAAACTGAATAAACGGCAGCATTTTTGTTAATTTGCAAAACAATCTTTTACCACAATTAGCCGTTTTTAGGAAGCAGAACATGCGTAGACTCATACTTTTAGTATCCATTTGTATCACAATTACTGGTTTTAGCCAGACTAAATCAACAGGGAGCACAAAACGCATTCTGATTCTTTTAGATGGCAGCGGAAGTATGATTGACCCTTGGAATGGCACTAATAAGTGGGAAGTAGCTCAAAAACTTGTCCTCAAAACAATAGATAGCATCCAAAAAACGGATCCTGATGTGCAAATTGGGTTGCGCGTTTTTGGACATCAAAGTCCGAGAGCGGCACATAATTGTGAGGATTCAAAACTGGAGGTGCCAATAGGATTTAATTCCTTACCTGCCATAAAATCAGCTTTCAAAAGAATAACACCACAAGGTTATACGCCCATCGCATACTCACTTTTTGTTGCAGCCGGTGATTTTATTTCTACAGAAGGAACGAATTCTATTATATTAATTACCGACGGAATTGAAAATTGTGATGGTGACCCATGTGCAAGTTCTACCATTTTGCGCGATAAAAAAATTACCCTAAAACCCTTTATTATTGGTGTAGGATTAAAAGAAAGTGATAAAAAAAGTTTTGAATGTGTAGGCAGTTTTTATGATGCTGATGATGAAACTACATTTTCTAACGCAATGAGTATTGTGATATCGCAAGCACTCAATATTACAACAACACAAGTAAATTTAATTGATGGTTTTGGATTGCCAACTGAAAAGGATATTGAACTCACATTTTATGATAGTTTTTCGGGTGAGATAAGATATAATTTCGTGCATACTTTAAATTATCAAAATCAACCGGATACATTATTTTTAAATCCAATAGGCAAATACAATATTATTGCACATACTACACCGATTGTTGAATTAAATAATGTTGAACTCACGCCCGGCAAACACAATATTATTGGTATTGACGTGCCTCAAGGCAACTTACAAATTTTAGAAGGCAACGGAACCACTTTCAGCGAAAAACAAGCAACAATCCGAAGCAACACTACAGGCGAAATTATTTATGTTGAGAATTTTAATACTAAACATAAATTTATTGCTGATACTTATGATATTGATATTTTAACGCTTCCGCGATTGCATTATGAAAATTATTTAATAAAAGCAGGAGTAGAAAATAAAATTGATGTGCCACTACCCGGAACACTCAATATATCATCCCGCGAAAATAGAATTTATAGCATTTATACAAACACAAACGGTAAACTTGAAAAAATTTATGAAGCCACACTTTCCGGTGCAGGCGCTGCTGAAGCCGTGCAATTGTTGCCCGGAGATTATATCATATTTAGCAGGTCTAATGTCAAAAAAACATCGGCAAATACAAAAGAATCTGAAATTTCAATTAAGAGTAGTAAATCAAGTATTTTAAAATTATAATTTGAATAGCGTTAAAAAATATATAATCAATTGTTTGTTTCTCCTTTTGGGTTTGACGATGAGCACAAACATATTTGCTCAAAATACCCAGCCAACACGCGTGTTGTTTTTGGTGGATGCATCGCGTAGTATGTTGCAAAATTGGGATAAAAATTCAAAGATGTTTGCAGCCCATAAGGTTGTAAATGGCATTGCTGATAGCTTAAATAATATGCCGAATGTTGAAATGGCAATGCGTGTTTATGGTCACCAAAGTCCGCAGCCACTAAACGATTGTGAGGATTCGAAATTGGAAGTAGGATTTAAAACTAATAATGCGTTGGCAATTAAAAATAGGTTGCTTGATATTCGTCCGCAAGGTGTTACACCAATTGCGTATTCAATTGAGCAAACAATTACAGATTTTGGTCCAAATGCAAAAAATTATAACAATATATTAATATTAATTAGCGATGGATTTGAGTCCTGTGGGTTTAATCCATGCGAAGTTGTTATGCGATTAAAAAATCAGGGCATTATAACAAAATCGTATGTAATCGGAATGGGAATTGATGCATCAGAATATTCAGAATTTTCATGCATGGGCGAATTTATGAATTTGGAATCTGAACAGCAATCACAATACGTAATTGACAATACGATAGCAAGAATTTTTAATTCAGTTTTTACACGTGTTAATTTGTTGGATTTAAATAAAGATCCCTCAGAAACAGATGTATTAATGACTTTTATAGATACAAAATCAGGCAAACCCCGATTTAATTATTACCATACAATTAACGCCAAGGGAATTCCCGACACGATCACTTTAGATCCCGCTATGCATTATGATGTCCAAATTCACACCACTCCCGAAACTTGGAAAAAGGATGTGGAACTCAATAAAGGTGAACTTAACATTATCACCCAACCTGCCCCGCAGGGATATTTGAAAGTTGCTGTTAAGGGCGAAACCTTTAAAGGAAGAATAAATTGTATTGTAAAACGAGACGATAATATTGTGATAAACCAAACTTCAAATGAGAGTCAAAAATTATTAATTGGGGAGTATGGACTTGAAATTTTAACTTTGCCCATAATTAAGGTAAGTGGAGTTCGGGTAGAACAAGATAAAACCACAACAATTGAAATCTCTGCTCCCGGTTATGTCACTTTTAATAAAAGTGAACAAATAGCAGGAGCGATTTATGAATACAAAGAGAATAAATTGGCTGAGGTATTTGAATTGAGTGAAACCAGTTTAAAAGAAACTTTAGCATTGCAGCCGGGAAAATATATCGTCCTTTATAGATATTTATCTCAAAAACACATGGATGCAACCAGCGAAACCACCTTTGAGGTTGTTTCAGGAACAACACTTACCGTTAGACTTTAAAAATTGCGACAGTGATAAACGTAGATTACACCAACCAGAAAGACACGCGCTCAGGATTTGGCGCAGGAATGTCAGAATTAGGAAAAACGAACCCCGAAGTTGTAGCGCTTTGCGCTGATTTAATAGGTTCTTTAAAATTGGATGATTTTATTAAAAATCACCCAGAACGCTTTTTTCAGTGTGGCATTGCAGAGGCAAATATGACAGGTATTGCCGCCGGTTTAACCATTGGTGGAAAAATTCCCTTTGCTTGTACATTCGCAAATTTTGCTACAGGTAGAGTGTACGATCAAATTCGTCAGTCAATTGCATATTCTAATAAAAATGTAAAAATTGCCGCATCGCACGCAGGGGTAACCTTGGGAGAAGATGGCGCTACACATCAAATTTTAGAAGATATTGGTTTAATGCAGATGCTACCGAATATGGTAGTGATAAATCCTTGCGATTATAACCAAACTAAAGCAGCAACAATTGCAGCAGCAGAGCATGTGGGACCTGTTTATTTGCGTTTTGGAAGACCAAAATGGCCGATTTTTTATCCTGCGGACGAAAAATTTGAAATTGGAAAAGCTTGGAAAATTCAAGATGGAAAAGATGTTTCCATTTTTGCAACAGGCCATCTTGTAATTAAAGCAATTGAAGCAGCAAAAATTTTAGAAGAAAAAGGATACTCCGTTGACCTTATCAATATTCATACAATTAAACCTTTAGACCTTCCTGCTGTCATACAATCTGTTAGCAAAACAGGTTGTGTTGTTACTGCCGAAGAACACCAAATATTAGGTGGATTAGGAAGTGCAATTGCAAAAGCAGTAAGCGAAAATAATCCGGCTCCAATAGAATATGTTGGTGTACATGATACCTTCGGAGAAAGTGGAACTGCTGAGCAATTACTCACCAAATACGGAATGAGCACGCAAAATGTAGTTGATGCTGCATTAAAAGTGATGCAAAGAAAATAAGCGCAATTAAGCAGCGTTCAACAAATTGCAGGTAATTATTTTAATAAATAAATCGTTATTCGAATTATTTATTTGAAGGAATTTTTGCAAATACATGCAGTATCGGTTGCAAATGAACGACAAAGAAATTCTAATGTTATGTTTAGATGAAAAAACCAGAGATATCGGGTTTAAACATCTGTTGTCTGCCTATTCAAAAAAAATATATTATCACGTACGCCGTATGATTAACGATCATGATGATGCAAATGATGTTGTTCAAAATTGTTTTATAAAAGCATGGAAAGGCTTGCCCAATTTTAGGGAAGATAGTCAGTTATTTACTTGGTTATATCGCATTGCAACAAACGAATCTTTAACCTTTTTGCAAGACCGTTATCGCAAAAATACAAGCGCTGTCGCAATGGATACTGTTGCGCATTCAAGTCAGTTGGTAGAAGAAGCTTGGATAGATGGTGAAACTTTGCAAGAGCGTTTGCAAGAGGCAATTGATACACTTCCCCCAAAACAAAAACAGGTATTTGTAATGCGCTATTTTGACGAGATGAAGTACGAAGAGATGGAAAATATTTTGGGCACTTCCACAGGTGCTCTTAAAGCGAGTTTTCATCACGCCGTAAAGAAAATTGAAACAATCCTGAAAGATGGATTAAACCTTGGATGAAAAATAAGGTCATAACAACAGCAAACTAATGAGCAACGAAAGAGAACATATTAATAAAGAACTAAATGAGTTGGAAAGCATGTTACACTTGCCTGCCAATGAAGAGGGATTGAATGTTCCAATAGCATATTTTGAAACTCTAGAGAATGAAATTTTAAATAAAACAGTTTATGCTGAAAAAGAGGTTTCAAATGCCGTAAAATTGCGTGCCATCCCCCTTTGGAAATATATTAGCGGAATAGCAGCAACAGGTTTAATCCTATATTTTGGATTGCAGATGTTTGCATCCCCAAAAGAAAGCCTTGAAATGCAATTGGCAAAAATGAACACAAGTGAATTAGATAATTTTATTTCTCAACAGATTGCTGCTATTTCAGAAAGCGAATTGCATAATTATCTTTTGGACAATGTAAATGATATTGAAACAGTATTATTATTTGAAACCGAATTTATTAGCGATGCAACACTTGAACAAAAAACAACCGCAGAGGTAAATGCACAAGTATTATCTGCAGAAAAAAACAGTATAATCAAAGTAAATTTATTAGATGAAAATTTACTTGACCAATTAGATGATGAAACACTGCAAGATTATTTGAACAACGCTGCTTTATTTGACGACTTAGGATTATAAATTGATATTATAATACAAATCAAATATTACTTATTAAAAATTTTAATTTTTTAACAATGAAAAAACTAACATTGGTTATGCTGCTCGGATTATGTTCAACAGCAGCCTTTTCGCAAGGACCACCACCACCTGATTTTGATGAGGATAAAATTGAACCCTTGCGTATTGCATTTCTTACAAAATATTTAGATTTAAGCTCTGAAGAAGCACAAAAATTTTGGCCTGTTTATAATAAAATGCACGATGAAATGAAATCCGTTTTCGAAAAAGATAAAGCGTTAAAAACAGGTAAAGAAATAAAAGATATGACAGATGAAGAATTAAACAAATTCATCAATGCGCATTTTGAAAATGATCAAAAAATGTTGGATATCAAGAAAAAATATGCAGAGGAATTTAAGAAAGTTTTACCTCTTCAAAAAGTGGCACTATTAACAGATGCAGAAAATGAATTTAAGCGTCAAATGATTCAACACGCAAAAGATAAAAAAGAAGGTGGCCCCGGCGGTCCCGGTGGTAATAAACCCGATGACAATCGACATGATAATTTTTAGTTAGAATTGAATTAGAGAATCAAACTAAAAGAAAACAGAAGGCAGCTGAAGCTTTCTGTTTTTCTTGTTTTGATGGCTATTTTATCCTACCTTTACCTCAAACATTTAATAAATGCCTTACAATACGCAACGACCAAAAATGATTCTTCGCGAATATGGTCGTCATATACAAATTCTAGTTGAACACGCTTGCACAATTGAAGATACTGAACAGCGCAATAAATTAGTTCAGGATATTATCGATTTGATGGGAACAATGAATCCCACGTTACGCAATGTAGAAGACTTTCGCCACAAACTTTGGGATCACATTTATATGATGAGTGATTTCAAATTAGACGCAAAATCACCCTATCCAACTCCTGAAAGAGAGACACTCAGAAGAAAAAATATCAAACTTAAGTATCCCCGCCAAAAAATACGTTTTGCCCATTATGGTAAAAATGTAGAATCTTGTGTCGACAAAGCATCTGCAATGGAAGACCCTCAAATGCGCCAGGATTTTGCTCAGGTTATCGGTAATTATATGAAACTTGTTCATCAAACATGGAACAACGAAGACGTAAATAACGAAACCATAAAAAACGATTTAGAAAGTTTGAGTAGAAATGTATTAGTACTTGAAGAAAATACTGACTTAGATACTTTAACTAAATCTACGCGTCGTCAACCGCAGCAGCAAGCGCGTCCTAACAAAAATTATCAAAATCAAGGTCCTCGCAATTTTAAACGAGGTCAGGGACAAAATTCTAATTTTCACAAAAAGAACCGTTAATGAATGCATTTGAAATTATTGGGGGCAAAAAACTGAAAGGTGAAATTGTCCCTCAAGGTGCAAAAAATGAAGCCCTACAGGTTATCTGTGCCGTTTTGTTAACCGATAAACCCGTAACAATTTCAAATATTCCCGACATTCGCGATGTCAATTTTTTAATTGAATTACTCGCGAAAATGGGTGTGAAAGTAGAAAGAATTGAGCCTGATACCTGCACATTTACAGCCGATAATATCAATCTTGATTATATCAATAGTGCCGATTTTGTTGACCAAAGTCGCAAAATGCGGGGTTCCGTTATGGTAATGGGGCCTTTGTTAGCGCGATTTAAACACGCAACGCTTTCAAAACCCGGTGGCGATAAAATTGGACGAAGGAGATTAGATACCCATATTATTGGTTTTATGAAATTGGGAGCCAAATTTAACGTGGAAACGGGTTCTATAAGTGCTGAAAAGTTAACAGGTGCTTACATGTTATTGGACGAAGCATCCGTTACAGGAACTGCAAATATTTTAATGGCTGCAGTTTTAGCCGAAGGTAGAACTACCATTTATAATGCCGCTTGCGAACCATATCTCCAACAACTTTGCAATATGCTGCTGAGTATGGGCGCTAAGATATCGGGAATAGGGTCTAATTTATTATTCATAGACGGCGTTGAAAAACTCAATGGATGTGCTCACAGAATTTTACCTGATATGATAGAAATTGGCAGTTTTATCGGACTCGCTGCAATGACTCAAAGTGAAATCACCATCAAAAATGTGCGGTATGATATGCTTGGGGTAATTCCTGAAGTTTTTAGCAGGCTTGGCATTCAATTGGAATTAAAGGGGGATGATATTTTTATTCCTGCGCAAGAAAAATATGCTATTCAGAATTTTCTGGACGGGTCAATACTTTCTGTTTCTGATGCACCTTGGCCGGGATTTACACCCGATTTAATTAGTATCGTTTTAGTAGTTGCCACGCAGGCAACAGGCTCGGTGCTGATACATCAAAAAATGTTTGAAAGCAGATTATTCTTTGTAGATAAATTAATTGAAATGGGAGCGCAAATTATACTTTGTGATCCGCATAGAGCAACTGTTATTGGACTAGATCGCAAGTTTAAGTTGAAGGGTATTGAAATGAGCTCCCCCGACATAAGAGCAGGAGTTGCATTGCTAATTGCGGCACTTTCTGCAGAAGGTAAGAGTACTATTAGAAATATAGAACAGATAGATAGAGGCTATCAAAAAATTGATAAACGTTTGCAAGCAATTGGTGCTCAGATTGAAAGAATTTAGTAATGCTTGCAACGTAAAGTATTGGCTTGCTATCTTATAAGTGTTGAAAAGTAATTTTTAATTATTTAAAGAAAAATTAATTTTGCCTTTTAACTAATACAAATATCCTCAAAACCTGTATTTACAACACACACATGTAAAGCATGGGTATTTATAGATTGTCCTTTTTATTGAAAACATATTCCATCATTTTAGGAATGCTTTGTCTTGTTGCTTTTAACGGTTGCGCTGTTCAAACAGCGGCTGTTGGAACAAAGGCGGGTAATTTAGCTCCTGAAATATCTGCACCGGATCCTGCTGGTAATATTTTAACACTCAGTAGCTTAAGAGGTAAATATGTCTTGGTTGAATTTTGGCAATCCGAAAACAGCCAATCTCGAAAAAATCACTTTGAAATGGGTCGTCTATATCAAAAGTATCGCGATGCAAATTTTAAAAATGGTGATGGTTTTAGCATTTTTAGTTTATCTATTGATGCTGAAAAAAATAATTGGTTATCTGCCTTGCGCGAAGATGTTGTTGTTTGGCCTATGCAAACTATTGATTCAAGTTCTTGGAAATCTAAAACGCTACTCGATTATTCAGTTGCCTCTCTGCCTAAGTATTTTTTATTGGATGAAAAAGGTGTGATTTTAAAACACAACATCATAATAGCAGATTTAGAAGATATATTAAAAACGTATATAAATTAAATATCCGCC
>JBBRGZ010000018.1:0-23688 GCA_038223395.1 Chitinophagales bacterium | reverse complement strand
AGGTTGTACTAATTCTTTTGGATACATTGCTGTTATTTTTTTACAAAGTTAATGAATAGTAAGTAACAAGGTTAAAAAAGGCGATAGAGTCAAATATTTTACCTGATTATCAGCATTTTTCAATCTATTTCATGAACCATGACCTGTTATTTTTAGTTCATACATTGTGCATAGGAAATCTATTTTTTACCTTTGTATAAAATATGGTAACAGGAAACTGCACATCATAATTTGCACTCACTAAAATAAATTATCAATGGAAGTAATGACAGACAAAAAACTCCCGTACAAGGTTAAAGATATTGATCTTGCAGCCTGGGGACGAAAAGAAATTAAATTGGCAGAAGTTGAAATGCCGGGTTTAATGGCCATTCGCGATGAATATGGCCCCTCTAAACCACTAAAAGGTGCACGAATTGCCGGATGTTTGCACATGACAATTCAGACTGCAGTGCTTATTGAAACACTTATTGAATTAGGTGCCGAAGTGCAGTGGAGCTCTTGTAATATTTTCTCTACCCAAGATCACGCTGCTGCTGCTATAGCTGCTGCTGGTATTCCTGTGTATGCCTGGAAGGGTGAAACACTCGAAGAATACGATTGGTGTATTGAACAAACCCTATTTTTTGGTGAAAACAATGCACCATTAAACATGATTTTGGATGATGGTGGCGACCTTACCAATTTGGTTTTAGATAACTATCCTGAAATGATAAAACACTTGAAAGGAATTTCGGAAGAAACTACAACAGGTGTTCATCGCTTGTATGGCCGTGTTGAAAAAGGCACTTTGCCTGTTCCTGCAATTAACGTAAACGATTCTGTTACAAAATCGAAGTTTGATAATAAATACGGTTGTAAAGAATCTTTAGTTGATGCAATTCGCAGAGCTACGGATGTGATGATGGCCGGAAAAGTTGCTGTTGTTGGCGGTTATGGCGATGTTGGAAAGGGTTCTGCGCAATCGTTAAGAGGCGCAGGAGCAAGAGTAATTATAACTGAAATTGACCCAATTTGTGCTTTACAAGCTGCAATGGATGGTTTTGAAGTGAAAAAAATGGAAGATGCAGTGAAGGAAGCAGACATTATTGTAACAGCTACCGGAAATTGCGATATTCTTGTTGAACGTCACTTTAAATTAATGAAGCACAATGCAATCGTTTGTAATATCGGTCACTTTGATGATGAAATTGACGTTGCTTGGTTGAACAATAATTTTGGTGACACAAAAGAAGAAATTAAACCACAAGTTGATAAATATACTATTGATGGAAAGGATATTATTTTACTTGCGGAAGGCCGTTTGGTAAACTTAGGTTGTGCAATGGGTCACCCTTCATTTGTAATGTCTAATTCATTTTCAAATCAAACACTCGCTCAAATTGAATTATGGGTGAGTGGTGATAAATACGAAAATAAAGTATATACCTTACCTAAGCATTTAGATGAAAAAGTTGCAAGATTGCATCTTGATAAATTAAGTGTTGTGCTTGAAGTTTTAAGTAAAAAACAAGCTGATTATATTGGCGTTGATGTTGAAGGCCCTTACAAGCCGGAATATTACCGTTATTAATTAATTCATCTGAAAGTAGTTAGTAATAAAAAACATCTCGTTTTATATTTACTAACTACTTTTTTTATTGCATAAATTTTGGAAACAAAACTTTCAGTCAATATCAATAAGGTGGCAACATTGCGCAATGCGCGTGGTGGTAAACTGCCAAATATTGTATTATTTGCACAAGATTGCGAGCGGTTTGGGGCTGATGGAATTACCGTGCATCCGCGTCCTGATGAAAGGCATATTACTTTAAAAGATGTTTATGATTTAAGTGAAGTAGTAACTACAGAATTTAATATTGAAGGATATCCCGATGCGCGATTTATGGATATAATAAAACGCATTAAACCCGCACAAGCCACGCTAGTGCCCGATCCCCCTGATGTAATTACTTCAAATACCGGTTGGGATGTAATCCAACATTTAGAAAAATTAAAAGATATTATTGCTCAAATACAGTCATATGGTGTGCGTGTTTCTCTTTTTTTAAATGCAGAATTAAAACAAGTAGAAGCCTCATCAAAAAGCGGCTCAGATCGCATTGAATTTTATACCGGTCCCTATGCTGAACAATATTCTAAAAATAAGGCAGATGCCATAAAAATTTATTCAGAAACATCAAAACTTGCAGAAGATTTAGGTCTTGGAATAAATGCGGGACATGATTTAAGTTTAGAGAATTTACAATATTTTAAACAACATACAACTGCGCTTGCAGAAGTTTCAATTGGCCATGCTTTAATTAGTGATGCTTTGTATTATGGAATAGAAAATACAATTCAATTATATAAGCGGAAGTTGATTGTATAAACCTGGAAAAAGCAATAGAATGAGGAGCATATGATAATTGAAATAAATTCAGCTGTTCAAGCCACTAACATACGATTCACAATTGTTTTCAATTCAGGGTAATCCCAACTAAATCATTAGATTAGGGAATATTTAGAGGTCTATTGATTAATTCAATCTAACAAACCTGTAATTGTTGCCGTTCTAAGCTAATAAGCAGCAGCTGCGTCTTTTTGGTTTAATTGATTTTAATTGAAGAAGAGACAATGCAGCGGCGTTCTATTTGTTTGTTCTAACTCAAATTATTAATAAAATCATTTTGGAAGAAAAAGGACCGGCATTAGCTGCCAATGCCAAATCCCTTAAATGAAATTCACCGCCACTCATTATTAGGTGCGTACAGAATGGAAGCAAAAGCCAGTCCGTCAAATGTTTTGAGGAAATACTAATATTAAAATAACAATGATTTTTAAAAGAATTTAAATCTATCCAATCCGGACCTCTTTTGCGCTCAGTGAATTTCGTTTTAGGGATTTGTGCATTGGTGAGCGTAGCCTTGATCTTTTGGTGATACCTTTTGATCAAGCAAAAGGTATCGAAACATTAAAGGGAATCGTTACCATTAAATAAAAACGAAAAATATTAGAAATAATCGTATCCCCAAAAAAATGCAAATTAAATGTCGAATATCGAACACTGAATATCGAAGTGGATGTCAGCATGATTTGCCTTCAAATTTGGGCTAAAATCATTTAGGTTTTACAAACAATAAAAAACCCCTTCAGAATTTCCTGAAGGGGTTTTTTGTAAATCAATTATTTTCAAAAATGCGTTTCTTGCGCATTTACGTAAATATATTTATCTGTAACAGAATCATATTGCCAAACGATAGCAACACAATACATATTTTCAGTTTTCCAAACAGGATTTTTAACTATTTGATATGATTTTGTAAAAGTTTGTCCGCTCACACCTGTTCCAAAAATAAACTGTTCTCCCCAGCAACTGCCATTTGAACTTGCACGAATAACATGTGTATGAACCCAGTTTGGATCAGAAGGTTGGCCTTCAATTTGTTGTTCGAAAACCATTCCGTCTTCCATAAGGTAAGCAGAAACAAAATAATCGCCAGTAGCATCTACAAATAATTTGCCGCTTACCGATAGAGTTATAGAACTTCCATTGTCAGTAAAACTTGCAACAGCACCAGCCGAAGCAGTTCCAGCTGCAATTTCGCTAGTTACAGAAGCTGCACCCTGTGTGCCATTTGAAAATGAAGTTTGGTTCCAAACATATAATGTAGGATAACCACCAACTATACCTTCAGCTCCGTAATAGTCGTTTAACTGAGTTGATTCGTTTGTAGTTAAAGGATCTGTATTGTGAATTGATAATGCAATAGCATTTGAACCTGATAATTCTATTGCTGTTTCAAATTCAGGTGCGCCCCACTGTCCGCAAAATGGACACCAAGTTGCTGTAAAATCGCCAATTAATGCACGTTTCTGACTTGAAGGCACAAAACATGAACCGTCGTCGTCGCTCGCATTTGGATTATAGTTAATTGAAAAAGGGTCTGTGCAACCGTTAATGCGGTCTTTTGCGCAGGAGGAGATAGCAAATGTAGACGTAATGGCTATTGCTATTATAATAATTTTTTTCATATTGGTGAATATTGGTTTTGAAATCCGAGACTAAAGTAACAACAATTTCTGTAATTACAAATATATGTATAAACATTTTTTACCCAAAAATTACATTTCCCCAAGGAATGAACATCGTATCTTTAAGAAAATTTTGGTATTATGTTAAAAAATATATCTGTTTTAATGCTTGTTTTTTATTGCGCAATAAGCATGAAAGCGCAGCCTGCAATAGCTTTAGAGTCTTTTGCAACAGGGTTTACTTTCCCTGTGGATGTTGAAAATGCAGGCGACGAACGTGTATTTGTTGTTGAAAGATTAGGTTACATCAAAATAACAGACTTGTTGGGAAATGTTTTTCCTGATAACTTCCTAGATATCCATACACTTGTGCAATCTGGTTATCAAGAACAAGGGTTACTCGGACTTGCTTTTCACCCTAATTATGCTGAAAATGGCTTTTTTTATGTCAACTATACCGATATTTCGGGTAATACCGTAATTTCTCGATTTACTGTAGATTTAATTAATCCCAATCTTGCCGATCCTGCTTCAGAATTGGTGCTTTTTACTGCCGATCAGCCTTTTACAAATCACAATGGGGGATGTGTAAAATTTGGTGCAGATGGATATTTATATTTTGGGTTAGGTGATGGCGGCTCTGCAGGAGACCCTGGAAGTAGAGCGCAAAACCCAATGAATAAACTGGGAAAAATGCACAGAATTGATGTAGATGGCGCAACGCCATACGCCATACCTGACGATAATCCTTTTGCAACTGCAACCGATACTTTAAAAGAAATTTGGGCAATAGGTTATAGAAATCCTTGGCGTTTTAGTTTTGATAAATTTACAGGTAATATGTGGGTTGGCGATGTTGGACAGAATTTGCATGAGGAAATTGATTTTGAAAATGCCGGCAGCGGAGGACACAATTATGGATGGAAATGTTATGAAGGATTTTCTGAATTTAATTTAGCGAGTTGCGATGAAGATACAAGTTATGTTTTTCCGATTTTAGATTATCCGCATAATTTTACAACAGGTGGATTTAGTATTACCGGTGGATTTGTCTATCGTGGTTCTTTGTATCCCGGAATGTTTGGCTATTATATTTCTGCGGATTATGTTTCAGGAAATTGGTGGCGCGTAAATGCCGATGGTGGTTTACCATGGATTTATGATCGCATGGATGATATTGCAACTGATATTTCTGCTTATGGAGTGGATGTAAATGGAGAATTATATTGTGCTGATTATAATGCAGGCATCATTTATCATATTACAGATGCTTGTGGCGATTTTGTTTTATCATCTGAAGTAACAGATTATTATTGCGCAGTTTCTGAAGGTGCCGTTGATTTAACCGTAACTGCCGGAGAAGCGCCCTACAGTTTTAGTTGGTCGAACGGAGAAGAAACGGAAGATTTAACAAATCTTTCTGAGGGGATGTACACAGTTGTTGTAACTGATAATACCGGTTGCGAAAGGTCTATAAGAGTTACTATTGAAAATATTCCTGCATTTGATTTGAATATTTCTGTTTTAGATAATGTATTAACTGCAGATGCAGGCATATCTTGGCAATGGTATTTAGATGGCGCTGCAATTGCAGGGGCTACAGATATATCTTATACCGCGCTAATAACAGGGAATTATTATGTTGTTGCAACCGATATTAACGATTGTTCTGTACAAAGCGAAGAGGTTACCATCAACATTTTGGATATCAATACATGGGATGCAATTAATCAAATATTAATATATCCAAATCCTATTCAAGATATTATTAATATTCAAATTGATTACAACGGGATTCCGCAATCGGTAGAAGTTTCAATTAAAGATATTGTAGGAAATACTATCCTTCAAAAAACAGAAAATTTCATCCCCGGAAATAATAATTTATCTTATACTTTACCTCAACTTGCTTCAGGAATTTATGTTTTAAATATTATAAATAACAATCAGGTTTTGAGTAGAAATTTTGTCAAATAATATTAAAGGATTAATTATTGGAGCATGAAAATATAATTTGCACTTGCTTTATAAATTACCGGATTGGAAATTACCTAATTGAAAATAAATAGCATTTTTTGCAAAGACTTAAATGTTAGTAATATTAAAACTTCTTCAATCAGAAAAGCAAATACCCAAAACCAAAATTAAAATTCAGAAGCATAGTGCCATTAAGTCTTTGCAGCGCATCGTCCTTGAAATAAAAGTCATCATATCCTGTATTGTCTCGATAAAATATGTTTTCAATTCCGCCGGTTTTAAAAACATAACCAAATTGCGTACTGAAATCAAATAATAATTTATCAGTAAAAGCCCATGTGTTTCCAAAACTGTAAATAAAGGCAAATACTGTCTCGTCAACCTGATAATTAAGAGCTTCAAATTCCGGCAAAATTAATGTTCCTGTATTATTGTGCGAATTACTACCTATATATGTATTAGCCACAAAACCACCATTTGTGCCGACAACTTTTCCAAAAACCATTTCCAATTTGCTGTAATGACCTACCGGAGCGATGGCTCCTTTTTTCTTAAAGGGGAAAAATTTAAAATAAAAACTGCCAAAATTTGCATTTAATTTAATATCGCCTAAAAAACTTGCAACATCATAAGGGCTCACATCAGAATTGATAGGTGTAGTATAATACGAGTAGGGCATTTTTGTAGATAAATGTTTAACTGAACCACCAAATACTACTATTTTACTTAAGGTATAATCTGCCGAAAGATCGAAGCGCGCATTTATGCCCACTTTGCCAATTTCAGAATTATTTCCAATATCTTCTTCAAGATAATCTTTATATAAGGCGGGCGATAATGCCGTAGATACATATACCCCAAATTTATGACCTTGATAACCGGGAGTTTGCGCTTGAACTGAAATGCATGACAAAATCATTAGGCTGTAGATGAAGAATTGTTTCATTTCTTTTCTTCTGTTTTAATTTGTTGAAGAATATAATAAATATTACTATTTTGATTTGAATTATTGTCGTTTAATCTGGTACCGTTGAAGTATTGCATTTCTATTTCACCAGTGTTACTGTTTGCAACAAGGGTAAAAAAGAAAGTTGAAAAATTGGGTTTGAGCATATCATAAATAAGAAATGGTGCAGCTGGATAAAACAAACATAAAAATATTTTGCCACCAATATTTCTTTCCTTTTCTCTAAAGGCAATAATACCCATCCAAGCAAAATTATCTGTGCCATATTTACTTGCAAGTTGATAAAATTCCTCGCTGGATGAATTTATTATTTCAACTCCCGAATCTTTATGATCAAGTTCTTCGCCAATCCATCTGTTGAGAACTGCCAAGTCGTTAAATGCATCTACATCTTTGGCTTCGATAAAATTATCGTCAATATATTTAATATCAAGATCTAATTTCTCTGCGCTATTATAAATTTTATTTTTTAAATCCAATTTTGAACTTTCTGCAGCTTCATATTCAACAGGATTTTTATTCCTTTCATCTATACTTGCATAAATTGGATTTACAACTACAATTTTGTCTAAACCTAAATGATATTCTTTTTGCGCGCCTTTTGAACTCCTTTTTTTGGTTTGTTCAACTTTTTCTCCTTCAACAACAAATAGATTAGTAAAGGCCGTATCGTTCATATAAGGAATAAAAGCAGATTTCCAATACTCTATTAACTCGTCTTTTTTTGGTTCAGTAGTTGGAGTTTCTTTTTTTATTTTATCGTATTTAGTTTTAATCTTGCCTGTTTCTTCCGGCTCAACGGTTAATGTATCAACGGTTTCTTTTTCCGTCAATTTATTTTTTACTTCTAAAGCCAGCATACGTTTTTCTGTATAGAAATCAGAAAATTTTTCCCCATTTTCATTTACAAGTTCCTTAGCAAGTTGTTTTGTTATATTCGAAATAAGTTTGTTTTCAGGGTCTGCAAGGTGTGCCTCCCATGCATTGCGCATAGCAAGAATATTAAGTTCATCATCAGGCATTTTATAAGCTAAATAATACACTTGTTGCGATTGCCCTTCTACTTTTTTATAATAGCGATGTCCGTCAGGAACTGCATCCGCTGTATGATATACACTCAATCCGTATAATGCTTTAGCAATTGTATTATTAAGATAGATGTTACCTGTATCTGTAAGCTGCAATAAATACGCTTGATATAATGCATCTTCATATTCCAAATCGTTCAGAAAAATTTCACATCCTTGATATCTACACAACTTCTGTATATAAATAAATTTATTTTCGTCGAGTAAATATGCTTTGCGGTTGTTGCCTGTTATTTTTTTGGTAGCAGCCAGCATTGCCGTTCTTCTTTTTTTAATATTAGGATGTGTACTTTCTGCATCGTCGTAATCTTCTTGCGCTGTTATCGTATTAACTGTATCGGTAAAATATTTTTGGGGGATATTATATCCATTATTATTAAAAAAGGTAGTGTCAAATGGTTCTTCATCAAAAGGCAAGTAAGAATACAATAACACATCAAAAACACCTTGCGCTTCTTCGGCACTGTAATTTGTTTTCGAAAATAAAACGAGTCCAAGTTCATCCGCTTCGCTTTCTAATTCTTTTGAATATCTGAATTTTGCTAAATCAGCTTCATCCGCACCCAAACTTTCATAAATACCTGTTCCGCGCTGAATCCGTTTGTTTTCTACATAATTATTAATTGCATGTTTTTTTATATAGTGATTAAATTCGTGACAAAGAATAAATGCAATTTGCGCTTCATTTTCAACCTGCGCTAGCAAACCTGTAGTTACTAATACGATACCATTATCAGATGTAAATGCATTTACTTCGTTTGACATTAAGGTATAAATCCTAATTTCATTTGCAGTTTTTGGGTCATTGGCTAAAATGATATCTTTAATTTCGTTGAGGTAATTAGTTACAGGGTCGCCAAAAATTACCTGTCCACTGTGCAGAATATCATCCATTAAAAAATTGGACTCTAATAAAAACGTTTCTTGGTCTTTTCTTTCAGTGCTTGAATTGCTGGAAATGTTTTCTTTATCCGCACGATATTTTTCGGATGAGAGTTTTGTGAAATCTTCAGGTACTTTACCTGCCGATTTTAAACTTTCAAATTTTTGGAAATCAATTGTTTGCGATGAAACAATATTAAAATAAATGATGCCTGCAAACAGCAATATGAAGGTACGGCTCATTGGGTGGTTTTTTTCAAAAGCAATAATAAGAAAATAATTTTAATCTATTTTGTTTGATAATGTTTTAAGACCAACTTTTATTCCCAAATGAAGCAGCGGAACTGCCTGAGTAGAAGATGTTCTGGTATACAAATTAAATTGATCGGAATGGTAATTATATCCGTAACTATTAACAAAAGTATCCTTAAAACGTAGCTGCATCCCGAAGCCCACAAAGGCATTCACTTCAAAAATATCTCTCGGAATTAAATTATATCCAACCTTCCACGACAAACTTATGGCTTGCATATTTTCTGATATATTAAACAATTTGCCCTTTTCACTTTCATCTTCAAAATCGAGATTTTCGTAGCTTAAATATCTATATGCAACTTCAATTTGATTATAATCTGTACGCAATGGATTTGGGCCTCGTGGCAAAACGGAAATAATAGAAACCTTTGCAACAGGACCTTGGTAATAGAATGTTCCGGCACTGAGTAAATTTTCATAAAGATTAGCTGTTACCGTACCCTCAATATTGCGCACATAACCACCATTGATGTCAAAAGCCCATTCTTCGTTGAATCGATATTGCATTCCTAGATTATATTCGCCAACCAGAAAGTTAAATGGAAGGAGATATAAAAAAAGTTTTTTGTAAAGTAATGACTCTATCATTGCCATGCAAATCTATCAAAATGTCAGTTAAATTTCGTAATTTGTCATGTTTTGACCTTTTAGGAAGCAAATTGCTTCTCAAGGCATGACTATTGACCTAAAAATTATCTGCCGTTGAATTTTCAACCGGTAGCAGAAAAACTTGGATTACCTATGAAAGAATTTGGATTTGATGAGAATTCATTTTCACCGATGATGGATGAAGATGTAGAGTTTATGCCGATTTTGTCGCTTGAGGAGGAAGATGATAATGTAAAAATTGACTATCCCGAAACCATAGCAATTATGCCTTTGCGCAATACTGTGTTGTTTCCAGGAGTTGTATTGCCAATAACCGTAGGAAGAGAAAAATCTATAAAAGCCTTACAAAATGCGTTTAAAGGTAATAAACTCATAGGCGTTTTGTCGCAAAAAGACGGCAGTATTGAAGACCCTGATGTTTCGCAAATTCATACAACGGGAACTATTGCACGCGTTATAAAACAATTAAAAATGCCGGATGGGAGCACTACGGTAATAATTCAAGGAAAAAAACGATTTGTTGTTAATGAATATATAGCAGAAGAACCTTACTTACAAGCTAAAATTACTTTGCTGGAGGATAAAATTCACGATAACAAAAAAGAATTTACTGCAGTTGTTTCTACAATTAAAGATTTAGCTTCAAATATTATTAAAATATCTCCCAATATTCCACAAGAAGCAACTGTGGTTTTGAAAAATATTAATAGTCCCGTTTTTTTAATTCATTTTGTTTCTTCCAATTTGCAAATTGATGTTGCCGATAAACAAAAATTATTAGAAACCGACGACTTGCATAGTCGCGCACAATTAATTCTTGATCATTTGAATAACGAATTACAAATGCTCGAATTAAAAAATAAAATTCAAAATAAAGTACGCACAGATTTAGATAAACAACAACGCGAATATTTTTTAAATCAACAAATGCGCACCATTCAAGAAGAGCTTGGAGGCAACTCGCAGGATGAAGAGGTTAAACGCTATAAATTAAGAGCACTTGATAAAAAATGGAATAAAAATGTGCAGGAAGTGTTTAATAAAGAAATGGATAAACTGCAACGCATCAATCCAAACGCTGCTGAATATAGTGTAATAACAAATTATATCGAAATGTTGCTCGAATTACCATGGAATGAATTTACCAAAGATAATTTTGATTTAAAAAATGCGAAAGCCACAATGGATGAAGATCATTTTGGTTTGGAAAAAGTAAAAGAGCGTTTATTAGAATATCTTGCTGTATTAAAATTAAAGGGTGATTTAAAATCTCCAATCTTATGTTTAGTTGGCCCTCCGGGTGTAGGAAAAACATCCTTAGGACAATCGCTTGCAAAAGCTTTGGGAAGAAAATATGTGCGCATGAGTTTGGGTGGTTTGCACGATGAAAGCGAAATTCGCGGACATAGAAAAACATATATTGGGGCAATGCCCGGAAGAGTAGTTCAATCTATTAAACGCGTAAAATCTTCAAATCCGGTTTTTATTTTGGATGAAATTGATAAGGTAGGCACAGACTTTCGTGGCGACCCTTCAAGTGCATTGCTCGAAGTGTTAGACCCGGAACAAAACAGCACTTTTTATGATAATTATTTAGAATTGGAATACGATTTATCTAAAGTATTATTTATTGCAACCGCAAATAATTTAAACACCATTCAACCCGCCCTGCGCGACCGCATGGAAATAATTTATGTAAGCGGATATTCAGGTGAAGAAAAAGTACAAATAGCAAATAAACACCTCGTTCCAAAACAAAGAAAAGAACACGGACTTAAATTAAAAGATGTTGCATTAAACGAAGCGGCATTAGAAAAAATAATTCAAGACTACACACGCGAAAGTGGCGTACGCGATCTCGATAGACAAATTGCATCTGTAATGCGTCGGGTTGCAAAATCTGTTGTAACAAAAGAAAAATACAATAAAACAATTAAACCCGCCGATATTGAAAAAATATTGGGCCCAACAAAATTCGATAAGGATTCTATTTTTGATATCAATCCTCCCGGAGTTGTTATTGGTTTAGCATGGACTTCAGTGGGTGGTGATGTTTTATATATTGAAACTTCTTTAAGCAAGGGAAAAGGAACCTTACAATTAACCGGAAATTTGGGAGATGTAATGAAAGAAAGTGCTTCCACAGCATTAACATTTATTCGTTCGCATGCCGACGAATTAGGTATTTCGCCCGAAATTTTTGAAACTACAAATGTACACGTGCACGTTCCCGAAGGCGCAATTCCAAAGGACGGACCAAGTGCCGGAATTACCATGTTAACATCATTAGTTTCAGCATTTACGAATAGAAAAGTAAAACAATATTTTGCAATGACTGGCGAAATCACCTTACGAGGAAAAGTATTACCTGTTGGCGGAATAAAAGAAAAAGTGTTAGCAGCAAAACGCATGGGAATTAAGGAAATTATTATGTGCGCTGCAAACGAAAAAGACGTTAAGGAAATTAATGCATCCTATATTAAAGGCGTAAAATTTCATTATGTAAATAATATGATGGAAGTGGTGAAAATTGCGTTGGAGAAAGAAGTGAAAGGGAAGAAATGATAGAAAAATGACAAGGGTCAAAGGTCATTAGCCAAGAACTAAAATTTACGTCCATTGAAAATCATACTCATTGCTCGATACTCATTATCAATCGATACCCAAATGGAAACGATTAATGAATAATGAGTAATGAGAAATGAGTTTGCATAGGCGCTAAAACTAAATTTGAAATCATTTTTATACAATCAAATACCCGTGTGATAATCAAGTTCTTTACCTACTCAGACATATCTGTCCAATGCCCATGTCCCACATCCCATGTCCCAAGTCCCCCAAACCCCTTACCTTTACCCCACAAAATTTTTCAAAAAAAATTACGTTTAGGGCAATAGAACGTCGAAATGCGGATATTTTTAGTTACACTATTTACAGTTTTTTGTTTTGGAGTTAAAGCCCAATTTGGTGGCAGTTACACCTATGCCTATCTCAATATGTCGCCCTCAGCGCGCATTAGCGGCTTATCAGGCTTGAATATTAATACCTATGATCAGGATGTGAGTTTTGTTTTTCAGAATCCTGCTTTGCTTAATCCTTTAATGAATAATAGGCTGAGCGTTAATCATGCATTAACACCCGGAGTAATAAATCAGGGAACAGTTGGTTATGCAATGACATTAAAAAATAAACCCGATATTACAATGGGTGGAGGCATTTTATACCGCGCTTACGGCACATTTAAACTTACCGATGAAGCCGGAAATCAAGCAGGCACTTTTAGCGGAAGCGAATATGCCATGCAATGGGGCATTGCTTACGGACAAAATAAATTGCATTATGGTGTGAGCGCAAAATTGTTGTATTCGCAATTAGAATCCTATAGTTCGTTTGGAATGGCAGCCGATTTAGGCGCAATTTATGTTGATACTGCAAAACTATTTACAGCAGCCCTAGTAATGCGCAATGCAGGAACCCAATTTAAACCTTTTGTTGAAAATAATTACGAGGAATTACCCTTTGAAATTGACCTTGCATTTTCTAAACGATTAAAACATTTACCCTTGCGTGTAAGTTTTACAATGCACGATTTGCAATCCTTCGATTTGCGTTACGATGATCCGGATGCTGTAAATGATGCTAATATTTTTGGTACTGATTCTACGGTTACAGTAAAAAATTATACAATAGATAAAATTGCACGGCACTTAAATATTGCAGGCGAATTTTATTTCGGAAAGAATTTTATGGTGCGTGGCGGATACGATCACCAAACAAGAAAAGAATTATCCATAGAAACCAGAAGAGGCCTCACAGGATTTGCGTTAGGATTTGGATTTAAAGTAAATAAATTTTCTATTGATTACGGTCACGAATTTTACTCACAGGCTGGCGGCACTAACCATATCGGTATTTCTGCAAATCTGAATGAAGTGTTTAAATAGTAAATATTCTCGTTGAGACCTCATTATTAAAGGTTTGTGTTTAACTTGGATTTGAAGGCAAAATGGGTTGCAGAAGCAAGCTGATAACTTTCGGATGTTTACTTCGAAATTTTATTTTTCGTTTTTTTTGGATTCGATTATTACAAATATTTTTCGTTTTTATTTAATGGTAACGATGCGTTTTATTGTTTCGATACCTTTTGCTTGATCAAAATACCGATAGCTATCGGCAAAAAATCATCTCTATAGCTATCGGGAACGCTCACCAATGCACAAATCCCTAAAACGAAATTCACTGAGCGCAAAAGAGGTCCGGATTGGATGGGTGGAATTTCTATTTCTAATTATTTTTTAATCAAATAATTTTATTATTTAAAATCACTCGGCGGACTGGCTTTTGCTTACACGCTGCACGCACCTAATAATTATCGGCGGTGAATTCCATTTAAGGGCTTTGGCATTGGCAGCTAATGCCGGTCCTTTTTCTTCCAAGGTCGTTTTATTATTAATTTGAGTTTGTTTTGAATTTTATTTTTCAATTATTAATTCAACATTTGGTTTAAAAAAAATAATCAATAGCTCCGCAATTAATATACTTACACCGCACTGGCTGTTCCACTTCGATATTCGATATTCAGTGTTCGTTATTCGACATTCAAAAAGAATAATAAATAGCTCCCTAATTATTATCAAAACTCTTCACCGGCTGTTCACTTCGATATTCGATATTCAGTGTTCGATATTCGACATTCAAAAAGAATAATAAATAGCTCCCTAATTATTATCAAAACTCTTCACCGGCTGTTCCACTTCGATATTCAACATTCGAAAAGAATAATAAATAGCTCCCAAATTATTATCAAAACTCTTCGTCGGCTGTTCACTTCGATATTCGATATTCAATGTTCGATATTCGACATTCATTTTTTGTATCTTTTGACATTAGATTTTAAAAATACTATTCTAGCTCAAGCGTCTCTGCTTGTGCTAGAATAGTCTACAGATTAATTTGTGTTTCACTATTTTTCATCCTATCTTTGAATATGAAAATGATAATCGCTATAGACGGTTACGCAGGTTGCGGCAAGAGCACACTGGCTAAACAATTAGCAAAAAAACTGCACTATTTATTTCTCGATACCGGCGCAATGTATCGTGCAGTTACTTTATATTTTTTAGAAAATGATGTAGATTGGAATAATGATGAGCAACTTAAATCTGCACTAGAAAAAATTCAAATTACCTTTTTAAATAATCCGGAAAAAAACACCTATATCACCTGCTTAAATGGTGTTGATGTGGAGCAGGAAATAAGAAGTATTGCAGTGGCAAATAAAGTAAGTGAAGTTGCTGCAATCACACCTGTTAGAAAATTTTTGGTTAAACAACAACAAGAAATCGGCAAACAAAAAGGTATTGTTTTAGATGGCAGAGATATTGGAACAGTTGTTTTTCCAGATGCAGAAATTAAAATATTTGTCACGGCAAAAATGGAAGTGCGCATACAACGTCGCCTTCTAGAATTGCAGGCAAATGGCATTACAATAAGTGAAGAAGATATCCGAAAAAATTTAATAAAACGCGACCACGAAGAAACAACGCGAGAAGACAGTCCTTTAAAAGTGGCAGATGACGCAGTTTTGCTAGAAAATTCTGATATGTCGCAACACGAACAATTGGAATTTGTTCTTGACCTTATTCAAACAAAAGCGAGGTAGGTGTTTATAGATTATTTTTTTAAATTTGTACCCTAACACATTTTTATAACCACACAAAATCTAAGGTAATGAAGAAACACACACAAGTTCTTCTCCTGTTGTTATTAATCGTTTTTACATCAGCCAATGCACAACGCATAGTAAGAACAACTACTGAAGGCGGCTCAGTATATCCGCAAATAACTGCAACAAATATTGCCGAAATGTACACTATGACCATGAGCGATTGGGAGCGTGGCATGAAACTCATAACAAAAGTGCGCGACGATTTTGGTGAAATGGGTATCAGCTATACTTGCGAAAGTAAAGCTACCGGCGATGGTTTTTGTTTTGTTACAAAAAAACCGAACGAGTTAGAATTGGTATTTAATCTTGGTACAAACAAACAACACATGTTTACAAAACTGCTCAGCGATTTAGGAAAAGATTTTGTGAGCGATGTAGATGGATATAAAGTATATGAATTTGAACATTCCGATGCCATTAATTATATCTTTTTAATTAAGGTTACCGACGAAACCGAATATGTAAAAGTGTATGAAAGTAATCTTAATAAATAAGGTTTTAGCCCAATTTAATATCCCCTAAATCCTTAATTAACTACATTTAAAATGTGCTCAAAGGCCGATTATTTCCGCAAATTTTAGGTCATTTGGATTATTTACGCCCACATCAGTGTCACCGCTTCATTGTCCCTCCAGTCCCCACTGTCCCCCTATACAAAACACCTAAAATCAGTTAAATTGCGCTATAATGTCCTTTTTTTAATCAATTATTGTCAAAATACCCTCAAATACCCTTTAATATCGTTAAATTTTGATTATTTTTTCAAAATTTTCCGTATCTTTGCACTCCTTTTGGATTGTCGCTGAATGGCGGATTTCAGAGGGCCGGATTACCGGAAAATAAATTCACCTTTTAAAAATTTTACCTTGGATAACCAAGATCTACCCGAGTCAGATGACTCACAAAAAACGGAAACTACCGAAACTGAAGTAGCAACCGTAAACGAAACTCCCGAAAAAGTTGAAATTATAGAAGCAGAACCAGTGGTTACTGCACACGATGATTTTGATTGGAACGTGGACAAGCGCAATCGTATTACATATTCAAACGATAAAAGCGCAGAATTAGAAGCTACCTACGAAGGTACTTTTAAAACTTTAAATGATAATGAAATTATTAATGCAACAATTGTTGGATTAACAGATTCTGATGTCATTCTAAACGTAGGTTATAAAAGCGATGGTCTTGTTTCAAAAACAGAATTTCGCGATATTGAAAACCTTGCAGTTGGAATGGAAGTTGAAGTGTATGTTGTAAGCAAAGAAGATGGAAAAGGTCAGCTGAATTTAAGTCGCAAGAGTGCGAAAATGATGAAGGCCTGGGAAAAAATTGTGGATGCTTATAAAAATGAAGTTATTGTTACAGGTAACATCATCAGCAAAACTAAAGGCGGACTTATTGTTGAAGTATTTGGTATTGAAACATTTTTACCGGGTTCTCAAATTGATGTTAAACCGATTACCGATTACGACGGATACGTTGGCAAGAAAATGGAATTTAAAGTTGTTAAAATCAACGAAACCATTAAAAATGCAGTAGTATCTCACAAAGCGTTAATTGAAAGTGATATCGAAACGCAACGTCAAGAAATTATCGGTAAACTTGAAAAAGGTCAGGTATTAGAAGGCACAATTAAAAACATTACCGACTTCGGTGCATTTATCGATTTAGGTGGTGTTGATGGTTTATTATATATAACAGACATTTCTTGGGGACGTATTAATCATCCAAACGAAGTGTTGCAGATGAACCAAAAATTAAATGTGGTTGTACTCGATTTTGATGATAACAAAAAACGTATTTCATTAGGCTTAAAACAACTTACTCCGCATCCTTGGGAAATACTTGATGCCGACATTGCAGTTGGAAGTATAGTAAAAGGTAAAATTGTAAACATCGAAGATTACGGTGCATTCTTAGAAATTTTACCTGGTGTTGAAGGACTTATTCACGTATCTGAAATTACATGGAGCAACCAACCGATTAACAGCAAAGAATTCTTTACAGTAAATCAAGAATTTGAAGCAAAAGTGGTAACACTTGATCGCGAAGAACGCAAAATGTCGTTGTCGTTAAAACAAATGACAGAAGATCCATGGAAGAGCGCGAAAGATAAATACCCTATCGGCAGTAGACATACAGGTTTAGTGAAAAACATTACAAACTACGGTGTATTTGTTGAGTTAGACGAAAACGTAGGCGGTATGGTTCACATTAGCGACCTAAGCTGGATTAAGCGTTTAAATCACCCTGCTGAGTATGTTAAAATCGGCGATAATCTGGATGTTATCATCATGGAAATTGATGAAGAAAACAGAAAGATTTCACTCGGTCACAAACAAATTGAAGAAGATCCTTGGGATACTTTCGAAAATGTATTCCCGGTTGGTTCTATTCACGAAGCTACAATCATCCGCAAAGATGATAAGGGAGCCGTTGTTTCTTTACCTTATGGTTTAGAAGGTTATGCGCCAAATAAACATTTGGAAAAAGCAGACGGAACTACAGCAGCTTTAGAAGAAATGTTGTCTTTTAAAGTAATTGAATTCGATCGCAACGATAAGCGTATTCTTGTTTCACATTCTAAATTCCTAAGAGATAATATGGATGAAGAGCGTCGCGAACAAGATAAAACTCGTAAGCGCGATGATAAAAAAGGAAAAACTCAGTTAAATAAAGTGCAAAAAGGTTTAGAAAAAACCACACTTGGCGAACTCGATGTGCTTTCACAATTGAAAGAACAAATGGAGCAAGATGAAAAATCGTCTGTAAAAGCTGAGAAAAAAATAAAAGAACCAAAAGAACCAAAAGCAGCAAAATCGAAAACTGTTGAAGAACCAACAGAAGATGTTTCTGATGACGTTGAAAATACCGACGCACCCGAAACCGATGAAACTACAAATGAATAATTGGTTTAATTAAAATTTTAAAAGCAGTCTCCAATCGAGGCTGCTTTTTTTTTGGAGCAGAAACACACAGGTTCTGCTGATAATTCACCGGCTTTTCGCTGCAACTCCTCGCTCACTGCGGTCGCTGCGGGCCTGCCTACCGGCGGCTTGCGCCTGGTAGGATTTTCACTACTATCCGGGCTATTTTAAATGTTGTGGAGTTCTAATTATATTCATTAAACAGATGCACAGGATTTAAATTATTTCTACTACCACAAATGAGCAGCAGTGTCCTTCGGGTTTAATTGATTTTATTTGAAGAAGCGACACTGCAGCGACGTTTCGGTTTGTTTACTAAACCAAGGACATGCTTTGGCACCCCATCTGTCAATGCCTTTGTCCTACGTCCTGTCCCATGTCCCAAATCCCAAATCCCAAATCCCACCTCCTACTCCTAAAAAAAATACATACCTTAGCAATCAATAATTTTAATCATTAATTCCAACATACTCATGCCCAATTACTGGCTTATAAAATCAGAACCTCAAACCTATTCGTGGGATACTTTTGCTGAAGATAAAAAAACAGAATGGACCGGAATTCGCAACTACGCTGCACGTATTCATTTGCGCACAATGCAAAAAGGCGATGTATGTTTATATTATCATAGCGGTGGCGAAAGTGCAGTTGTAGGTATTGCAACAATAACAAAACCAGCCTTTCCTGATTCCACAGCAACCGAAGGCGATTGGGTAGCAATAGAAGTAAAAGCAGAAAAAAAGTTTAAAATACCAGTTGCGCTCAAAACAATAAAAGAAGTAAAATCACTCCAACAAATGCCCTTAGTACGCATCAGCAGATTGTCTGTTTCACCCGTTACAGAAAAAGAGTTTAGAACTATTTTGGAAATGGGAGAGACCAGTTATTAATAAGATAATTGCGTTAAAACACAACATAAATCACTTACGATTTCGGAATGCTTATCCTAAAAGTTGTGCCTTTTCCAGGAGCAGAATTTTTTACGAATATTTTTCCTTTATGGTAACTCTCAGTAATGCGTTTTGCAAGGGTAAGTCCCAAACCCCAACCGCGTTTTTTGGTGCTGTAACCTGGTTCAAAAACCGTTTTTTGTTTTGAACGCGAAATACCCTTTCCCGAATCTGTAATATCAATAATTGCGTTGTCTTTTTCTTCGGTAACAGATATTTTAATATCGCCGCTGCCATCAATTGCATCCAATGCATTTTTTAAAACATTTTCAATTACCCAATTAAATAAAATAGGATTCATTTTTACAGTAATATCCGGTGATGTGTATTGAAAATCAAAGATTACTTTTTTAGAAGAGCGATTTTTTATATAATCTATGGAATTATTTAATTCCATAACTAAATTACGTTCGGTTAAATCAGGTTGCGAGCCAACTTTAGAAAAACGATCGGCTATCAGTTCAAGTCGCTGCACGTCTTTATCCATTTCATCTACAATATTCTTTTTGCCTTCCATTGCCGGCGATTCCTGCAAATATTCAACCCATGCTACAAGTGAAGAAATGGGAGTTCCCAACTGATGCGCAGTTTCCTTTGCCATGCCCACCCAAACTCGATTTTGTTCAGATTTTCGTGCTGTATTAAAAAGCGTATATGCAACAATTAAAAATGCTGCAATAATAATTAATTGCACATAGGGATAATATAAAAGTTGCGTATATAACACAGAGTGTTTGTAATACACATATTGATAAATACCACCACTAATTTCTAGTTTAATCGGTTCAGCAAAATCTTTCATTTCTTCAAGCCTTCGCGTAAGATATGTGCTATCTTCAGCAACCTTAATTGTATCCAAATTCAAATATGCAACAATGTTTCCGTTATTATCGGTAGAAATAATTGGAACTGTTTTATTTGCCTGAATCAGTTCAACAAAAAAACCGTAATCAGAAATATCTGTTGCTGTTGCAATATAGTGATATACATCAGCAATTTGTTCAACCTTTTGTTTTTCTTCAGTGGCTAATTTCCCTGCAAGGTTATCTGTATAAAATAACGTTGCCGAAACTATTAAAAGTGCAGATACAACAAGTATTAATTTCCAACGATATTTTTTTTCGTATATATTCATGCTAATATTAAGGGACAGAATTTGGCTAAAGTAAGTGAGAATTTAATCATCATCAAATTCTATAAATTCCGGCTCTACCGTTTCTGTTTTTTCTGACTTTTTAGTTGATTTTATATCATCTTTTTTGAAAGAACCTTCTTCAGGATCTTTCTTAAAGATATCAATAAATCTTTGTTCGTGATATCCTTCCGGATCACTTTCTTTGAGTTTTTGTTTCGCCTCGCGTTTATTATACTTTAAAATAGGGTTGTTTACGGTGCCCGTCATCGATACATAAATATTTACACCGCCTTCAGAATCCTCCTCATAATTGTCATTTTGTTTATTTCCTCCCAAAAATTTTCGCACCATAATATCAGCCAGACTTAATTTAAACTGATAGTCTATCACATCATCAAAAGTATGTTTGCCGCTCATATACAAATCAACTGCGGAGGAGCGAATTTGCATTGCAGGTAAATTTACAACTCTATCCTTTATTTCTATTTTATTTTCAAGCGTTGAGAAAGTAATGTGTTTTAAGTCTTTTAAATCAACAAAGGCAGATAACGATTCTAACGGTTTATAATTAATGAGTTCGCCATTTTCAATTTTCATATCGCACAAGGTGTAAATAGACTCCTCCTTTAAAACAAATTTATCGCTCCATGTTGCCGACAAATCATAAATATTTGCAGTAATTCTTCCCTTTAAATTATTGTTGGTTAAAGTATTTTGGTCAAAATTGTTGAATTGATAAAATAATTGAGCCACGTCAATATTATTCAAAGTGCCTGATGTTTGTAATAACATATCTCCGCTGCCTATTTCGCGTAAGGTACCATCCAACGCGAAACTGCCATCCATTGCATTGCCCTTCAGATTATTTACTATCAGCAATCCGGGAGCAAGTTTTATATCAGCAGTAATATTATTAAACACAATTTTTTCGTAAATCAATTCCTTGCAACTTAATTCTATAAGTCCGCTGAAATTATATTTTGTTTCTGTGCTTTTTACCGTTTCTTCAATTGCTATTTTAGGGTTAGGATTTTTCTTCTCTTCAGTGCCAAAAGCCGCCATTAATTTGTGGAGAATAATTTTATCGGAAGAAATATTGCCATCTATATTTAAAGCAGGTTTTTGATCTGATGGAAATACATTTTGTATCCAATTGGTTACCTGCAAATCAATTTTTAAATCAGAACCTGCAAATGAGCCATTTAAATTTGAAAACAATATTTCATTATTTGCCACTTTTGCTGAACCGGCCGGAATGCTTACTTTCTCGTCATGAATTACAAACGCCACATTCTGAAAGCTAATAGTTCCGGTTGGTTGCGCGCTGTATGCTTGCGACGAAAGTGTTCTAATATTTCCTTTGATATTGATATTTTGCAAAGCAATTTCACCCTCAACTGCAGTTGCATTTGGAATGGCTAGAGGAATAAGTATTGATGCGGGAAAATTACCGTCTAACTGTAGATTAATTGTTGGGTTAGTAAAATTTCTATATTCCAGTGCTAGCGTAACAGGATTCTTTCCTTGTTTGGCAGAAAAATCTTTTACAACAATAAATGAACTCGCAGAATTATGTTGCGCGCCGTTCGAATATTGGCCTGTAAAGTTTATTGATTTTATTTCATCACCAAATTTTTGATGTGCGATACTTCCATTTTTAACATCAAAATTGATATCAATTGCTGGGAAGGTAGTTTTTCCATAATTCCCTTTAACTGTTGTAGAAAAATTAATATTCCCCTTACTTTTTAATACACTTAAATTTCGTGAAATAGAGCCGGGCAACAATAACATTAAACCCTCCAAATTTATTTTTTCGCCCACTACAGCAAGGTCATAATAATCTTCGCCATCTAAGTTAATAGAACCCTTTACATCAAAAGTGTTTTTATCAAAGGTGACTATACCTTTGGTAAAGGAATAAATATTTTTATTTACATCCACCTGCATTTTTGCATCTACAAGTGTTTCTTTATCCACCAGATAATTTGAACTTCCGATTTTAATTCTTTTCGATAAGAGATTTCCGGTTGTTTCAAGTAAATAATTATCAGAAGAAAAATTGCCTTTCATTGTACATTCATGCAGCAACAAAACAATATCTTGATTATGTTTAAAATCAGTATATTGAAAATCGATATCTGTAAAAATGACCTTTTCGAGATTTACCTGAAAGTTTGAGGAACTTTCACTTTCGCTATCCTTCCAAAATTTATAGTTTACATTACCGCGTTTATCTGTTATTAAATGACAAAACCCGGAGTTAATTTTTATATTTTTAATGTTATAATTTCCTCTTAAAATATTCCATACATTAAACAGCAAACTAATCTCTTTTGCCTCAAGAAAATTTTTATCCGAGTTAGGCACACTCTCACGAATTGCGATATTATTAAAAACAACAGTTGCATCCGGAAAATTTCTAAGAATATTGAGTTTAATATCCTCCTGTTTTACGGTAATCTCAGTTGCAAGGCTTTTATTAAGTTCAGTAATAAACAATCCTTCTATGCGATTTTCGAACAGCAACGGGATTAAAATGCCCATTAGAAGTATAAATCCAATAAAGCAGCTAATTGAAATAAGCACAATTTTGCCGATTTTACGGCGTTTTTTCGCAGGTGGAAGCGGATTGGGTTCGTTTATTTCGGTTATATTTTCCTGCACATTCAAAGTTAAGACGCCAATCTAACGTATGAGTTTCATAAAATATGAGAAAACTGTGGACAAAATTTGAAAATTGGACACAGGCTTATATCTTTGCACTCTTTTTAGGGGGTGAGGGTTGGAATGGTTTGCAGGGTTGGAGTTGGAATGGTTTGCAGGGTTGGAAAGGTTTGCAGGAGTTGAAAAGTTGAATTTTTAGATAAAAGGGAGCATAGCTCATCCCGATAGTAATCGGGAGGTTTAGAGCTAAAAAGTTTAGGGAGCATAGCTCAGTTGGTTTAGAGCATCTGCCTTACAAGCAGAGGGTCCTTGGTTCGAATCCAAGTGTTCCCACGTGAAGGGATTAAATTTTAAAATTTAATCCCTTTTTTTATTGATGCATCATGTCCAAGGTTCCCCGCCTGCTGACGCAAGTCGGGCAGGGAATCT
>JBBRGZ010000017.1:0-24209 GCA_038223395.1 Chitinophagales bacterium | reverse complement strand
TAAACAAAAGGCGCATGCCTCAGCATCAAGAATAAAAAATACAATTCCCATTATTTATTCTGCAGCACCAATGCAAAATGTTGGCTTGCGATTAAAGCAGCAGATTAATGAGAATGCAAAAATGCAGGCCTTTGCAAATGTGATTCCTGAAATGAATCACAATGAACTTGTGGCTTATTATAATAATAATCTGCAATTGTCAGTTGTTTATTTGCGTGATTTTGAATCGCATCCACAAATTAATAAACGTTTTGATTTGTGCGCCGAATTAATTAGACCAAAAGTTGCGTCATTAGAAGAATTTTTTGCGCAAGGAACATCACACTTCGAAAAACTTTTTTATCTCATGCATCTTGGCGATTGGCTGAGTTTTTATATTGCACAAATGCAACAAATGGATCCAATTAAAATCCAATCGCTAGATTGGCTTAAAATAGAATTAGAAAGATAATGCAACTTGTAAAATTTAGAGATCTGGGTACAATGGAATTTGAATATGCATGGAAATTGCAAACTCGAATCTTTGAAGAAATTGTTGAAAATAAGCTTAAAAGTCGCACAAGCATACTTGATGTACAACCCGAAAATCAACACCAATTATTATTTGTTGAACACAAACCCGTAATTACTTTAGGGAAAAATGCGGACGAAAAAAATTTGTTATTAAGCAAAAAATTTCTTGAAGAAAAAGGAGTTCAATTATTTCATATTAATAGAGGAGGGGATATCACTTATCATGGTCCGGGACAAATAGTGGGTTATCCGATTTTAGATTTGGATCATTTTTTTACCGACCTTGGAATTTATCTCAGAAATATTGAGGAAGTAATAATAAGAACACTTGCCGAATATGAACTTACGGGCGGTAGATTAAAGGGCGCAACCGGAGTATGGCTGGATGCGGATAAACCTACTGCAAGAAAAATTTGTGCAATCGGAATTCGCTGCAGCAGGTGGGTTACAATGCATGGTTTTGCATTTAATGTGAATACGGATTTGAATTATTTTAATTATATAATTCCTTGTGGAATTACTGATAAAGCAGTTACCTCTTTACAAAAAGAATTGGGAAAAGAAATTGATATGGAAGAAGTTAAAAAGAAATTAAAAAAACATTTCGAAAAAGTTTTCGAATGTAAACTGATATAATGGCAGAAAGCGAAGAAGAAATAGATATTAACGAATTACAAACTGATACAGAAGAAGAACTGTACGAACATTATCGTGTAGTAACCGATAAAAAACAGGAACCGCTGCGCATAGATAAATTCTTGTTTAATCGTATTGAAAACATTTCCCGTACTCGACTTCAAAATGCTGCTTTAGCTGGTTGTATTTTGGTAAATGGAAAAGCAGTCAGGTCTAATTACAAAATTAAACCGGGCGACGAAATTGTTGTGGTGCTTCCTCATAAACCTGCAAAATATGATGTTAGAGCAGAAAATATTCCGCTCAATATTATGTACGAAGATGACGACATCATTGTAATTAATAAACCCGCAGGTATGGTTGTTCATCCCGGCTTAGGAAATTTTAGTGGTACACTTGTAAATGCATTATTATATCATTTTAATAGTCTTCCGCAAAAAGAAGATGAACCTTTTCGCCCTGGTTTAGCACATCGAATTGATAAAAATACAACCGGAATTATTATCGCTGCAAAAAATGAATTTTCATTAGCGCATCTTGCCAAACAATTTTTTGATCATTCAATTGAAAGAAAATATATTGCTTTAGTTTGGGGCGAATTTGATGAAAGCGAAGGAACAATTGTTGGAAATATTGCAAGGCACCAACGATTTAGAAAAATATTTACGGTATATCCTGAAGGTGGAGAAATAGGAAAACACGCAATAACACATTATAAGGTATTAGAAAATTTTGGTTATACAAGTCTTGTAGAATGTCAGCTCGAAACAGGTAGAACTCATCAAATACGTGTGCACATGCAACACATTAATCACCCTGTTTTTGCTGATAATACTTATGGTGGCGATAGAATTGTTAAGGGAACAATATACACAAAATATAAGCAGTTTATTGATAATTGTTTTGAGATTATTCAGCGGCAATCCCTACATGCAAAATCACTCGGGTTTATACATCCCAAAACAAATGAACGTATGTTTTTTGAAAGTGAACTTCCAGCCGACATGCAGCAAGTGATTGAAAAATGGAGACACTATGCAAAATTTTTAAAACTCTAAAATTATTGTTACCTTTCGTTTGTATGAAAAGATTACTCAGGCCATTTTTATTTTTATTTTTATTTGTTAACGGCACTATTGCTTTTACACAAATACAAAAGTGTTATTCGGTAGAATATTTTAAAAATATACAATTTACAAATCCCGAATTGTATGCCCGAATGGTTGAGGCGCAGCAAAATCAGCCAAGTGTATTGGCAAAAACTACTGATCAAGTATATAAAATTCCGGTGGTAGTGCATATTATTTATAATAAAGAATATGAGAATATAGATGATGTTGAAGTGTTTGAACAGATAAATATTCTAAATGCGGATTACAGAAGATTAAATTCCGATACAATTTTAACTCCGCTTGCTTTTCAAAATATTGCTGTAGATTGTAATATCGAATTTTGTCTCGCCCAATTTGACCCGGATGGAAATCCTACAACAGGCATTGAAAGAAAGCTAAACGACAGTATTGAAGAATGGCTTTTGCCTATTGCTGAAAGGGTAAAATATACCAACCAAGGTGGTTTAGATGCTTGGCCGGCAACAAGTTATCTTAATATTTGGGTAATTAATTTACAAGATGGAATTTTAGGTTACGCCACCGGTCCTGCTGCCGGAACTCCTTCTGATGGCGATGGCATTGTGGTGGATTACAAAAATTTTGGTCACGGCGATGTTTCTTCAAAACCGTACGATTTAGGCAGAACAGCAACACACGAAATTGGGCACTGGCTTGGCTTAAACCATATTTGGGGTGATGATGGAGGCAATTGTATGGGTTCCGATTTAATTGACGACACCCCAAATCAAGCAGATCATACTTATGGTTGCCCTGATGCTGAAGTGTATGATATGTGTAATACTGAAACACCCGGAATTATGTATCAAGATTACATGGATTATACCGATGATGCATGCATGAATCTCTTTACAAACGGACAGAAAAATAAAATGCGTTCGGTAATTGAAACCTATCGCGCCTCGCTGCTTTTTTCTGAGGCAGGATGTAATGAAATTCCGCCAATTCCCGGCGATAGAGCTGAATTGATTATTTATCCGGTGCCAACAAACGGGCAATTTACTATAGTAATTAAAAACTTTAAAGCGCTCCAAGAAACAATGGAGATTAGAATTTATAATACGTTGGGACAAATTATGGCAGGAGCAAATCCTACTTCAGAAAATACGGTAGCTCAATATTTCGACCTTCAAAATTTACCTATCGGATGTTATTTTGTTACTGTTTTTAATGGTACTTACTTTCTATCGCAGCAATTTTTAGTGTATTGATATTTCGCTTTCATTGTCCTTCTAAAGTATTCACAATTTTGTAATTTTTTAAGACTTTTGTTTATTAGCCTTGATTTTATTGTATTAAAGAGGGAAATAAACAGCGTTATCTCCTTAAAATTCCCTTAACAGGTATTAACTTTGTGAAACTAACTTAACATCAAATTTAAAATCAAAATGAAAAAAATGTTACTCTCAGGGCTTATCCTGATTTCATCTTTTACAGTGTTTAGTCAGAACAATCACTGTGGATATAACACCTATTTGAGGCAACTTGAGCAGGATTTTCCTCAGGAATATGCAAAGATATTAGAAACAAATGCTGAAGCTGATGCCTTGCCAAAAGGAACTACAACTTACAAAACCAATGGCAGCGTTTACACAATTCCGGTTGTAGTGCATATTGTGTATTCAAGTACAGGTCAAAATATTGACGATGTGTTTGTTACTTCACAATTAAAGGTTTTAAATGAAGATTATCGTCGCTTAAATGCAGATGCAGCTTCTACTCCCGCGGCTTTTGCTGCAGTTGCCGGCGATGCTGAGATAGAATTTTGTTTAGCACAACAAGATCCCGATGGCGTTATAAATTCCGGAATTACGAGAACAGAAACCGATATTACAAGTTGGAGTTTATTTGTTGCAACGGGTGCTGATAATTATGCAGATAACGTAAAATTTACAAATAAAGGTGGTGAAGACGCATGGCCAAGAGCAGATTATTTGAATATTTGGGTATGTAATATGACAGGCGGTATTTTAGGTTATGCGACACCTCCGGGTGGTGTTTCAACTAAAGATGGCGTTGTTATCGGATATAAATATTTTGGGGATGATAGTCCCGGTGACGTGTATGATAAAGGTCGTACAGCTACACATGAAATTGGCCACTGGCTTGGTTTAAAACATACATGGGGTGATGACGATTTTGCTGCAGAACCACAATGCGGAGGAAGCGATGGTATGGATGATACTCCCAATCAAGAAGATGCTACCTATGGTAATCCTTCTTTCCCATTCTTAGACGATTGTTCGCCATCAAGTCCGGGAATCCAATTTATGAATTATATGGATTATACTGATGATGGAACCATGAATATGTTTTCTAATGATCAGATTGATAAAATGCGTGGAATTCTTGAATCTTCGCGTTCTGATATTCCTTTATCAAATCGCTGCGAAATGGGTGGAGTGGACGTAAATGAAGTATTGAAAAATAAACTGATTCAATTAACTGTATATCCTAACCCTTCTAGCGGTGAATTTGTTTTTGAAACGAAAAATTTTGAACATAATGAACTTACTATCGAAGTTTACAATTTAACAGGTGAACTTATCGACAGAATTTTAGTTATAAATGCAGGTAATAATAAGGTTGTTTTCGATGCGCAAAATTTAAGCGCCGGCGATTATTTAGTAAAAGCTTCCGACGGTGAGTTTATTTTAACTCAAAAAATTACTGTTATAAAATAATGATTTTTGTATCATAAACATATTAAAAGTGGTTGGCATTTTACCAACCACTTTTTTATTTATATCTAACAATGAAACGCGAAGAAGAAATATTAGAATTACTGAAAAGCTCATCTCAAGAGCCACAGTTAATTGCAATTGCTGAAAAGGTGTTAAAGGGCGAAAGAATAACATCGCCTGAAGCGGTATTATTATATGAAAAAGCTTCGCTTGGTTTTGTGGGAACTTTAGCTGATTATATTAGAAAAAAACGCCACGGAGATATCACATATTTTAATCGCAATTTTCATATTGAGCCAACCAATTTATGTGTGTTTGATTGTAAGTTTTGTTCCTATTCGCGATTATTAAAACAGCGATCTGACGGGTGGGTAATGAGTAAGGAAGAAATGTTGGATATTGTGCGTTCTTATAAGGATAAACCTGTTAAGGAAGTGCATATTGTTGGAGGTGTATTACCTGAATTAAATCTTGTTTGGTTTGCAGATATATTAAAAGAAATAAAAAATATCAATCCCGAATTGCATATCAAAGGATTTACTGCAGTAGAGTTAGAATATATGATTCGCAAGTCAAAAATGACGATTCGAGAGGGATTAAAATATTTAATGGATGCAGGATTAGGTTCGCTTCCAGGTGGTGGAGCTGAAATATTTGATGAAGAAATTCGCAATATTATTTGTGCCGATAAATGTAATTCTGAAACTTGGCTCGAAATACACCAAACTGCACATGAACTCGGAATGCACAGCAATGCAACAATGCTTTACGGACACATTGAAAATTATGCGCATCGCGTAAATCACATGGAAAGGTTGAGAAATTTGCAGGATAAAACCGGCGGATTTAATTGTTTCATTCCGCTAAAATTTAGAAATCAAAATAATCAGATGAGTCATCTTGTAGAAGTAAGTATCATTGAAGATTTAAAGAATTATGCAGTTGCAAGAATTTATCTTGACAATTTCCCGCATATGAAAGCATACTGGCCAATGATTGGTCGCGAAAGCGCGCAACTGAGCTTAAATTTTGGCGTTAACGATATGGATGGCACAATAGACGATACAACAAAAATTTATTCAATGGCAGGGTCGGAAGAACAAAGTCCGGTAATGACTACTAAAGAAATTTGTTCGCTCATATTAGCTGCAGGAAAAGTGCCTGTTGAACGCGATACTTTGTATAATACTTTGCATAATTATGCTGATGCTGATCTTGATGCTGAATTTGGAATGGATTATCACATCAACTTGAATGTAATTAATAATTAAAGCTGCAATTCCAAATAAAAAATTTGTGAAAAAAGAAATTTATATTATCCGCCATGGTGAAACCGAATTTAATAATTTAGGTATCGTACAAGGCAGGGGAGTGGATAGTTCTATAAATGAAAAAGGAAAAGCACAAGCACAAATGTTTTTTAATGCATATAAAAATACAGGGTTTGAAAAAATTTATGTTTCACTTTTAAAACGCACAGAAGAAACAATATCTCCCTTTAAATCCTTAAATATTCCTATAGAAAAGCATTATGGGTTAGACGAAATTAGTTGGGGCGTGCACGAAGGGCAAAGTGGAGGCGAAACCTTTAAAGATTTTTACAGAATAATTCACCTGTGGAGTGAGGGCGATTTAAATGCTAAAATGGATGAAGGTGAAAGCCCACTTGAAGTGCAAAAACGGCAACAAGAATTTTTGGAAATATTATTAGCAGGAAAAGAAGAAAAAATATTGATTTGCTCGCACGGAAGAGCTATAAGAATATTGTTGTGTACGATGTTGGAAAAACCTTTAGAAGAAATGGACAGTTTTCCGCATCATAATGTAAGTCTTTATAAACTAAATTATGAAGTTAAACGTTTTACTCTTGAAAATTTTAACGATATAGCACACTTAAATGGATAATAAAATAAAAATATCTTTAGTAAGTTATTTAAATACAAAACCATTTTTGTATGGTTTGCAACATTCGGCAATAAGTTCAAAGTTGGATTTGCAATTAGACATTCCTTCTGTTGGGGGAAAAAAATTATTGGAAAATAGTGTAGATATCGGATTGGTTCCGGTTGCTGTTTTAGCGGAATTAAATGATGCGCAAATTATAACTGATTATTGTATTGGTGCAGATGGTGCTGTAAAAAGTGTGAGCGTATTTTCAGAAGTTCCTATTGAGGAAGCTGAAAAAATATTTTTAGATTATCACTCCTTAACCTCAGTGCAGTTGTTGAAAATATTATTGCGCGAACACTGGCATTTACAACCCGAATTAATTCCGGCATACGATGGATATACCAAAGAAATTAAAGGTAGAACAGCGGGCTTAGTAATTGGCGACAGAGCATTGGCACTAAATTATAAATATCCTTATGTTTACGACCTAAGTGAAGCTTGGAAAAAAATGACAGGTCTTCCCTTTGTATTCGCAGCTTGGACCACACGTAAAACGCAGTTTGCTGATACTATTTTTGAATTAAATGAAGCATTAAAATTTGGCGTGCATAATATTGATGCTGTAGCAGAATTATACAACAGCGATTTGTTGCAAAAATCCGAATTAAGGGATTATCTTACCAACAATATCGATTATAATTTAGATGCGCTTAAACGCAAAGCTTTAGATCTTTTTATTGGGAAGATTAAAAACGCAGAATTTTCGCATCCCTAAATACTTTCAATTATTGAAAGCGATTTAAGTATTAAATTTTCGATTGCTGCTTCCGGATTTTTACTAAATGTACCCATTGCCCGATTTGCTAAAAGCGCGTTTAATGAAATACATTTATGGCCTAATAATTTAGAAAATCCATAGAGTGCAGAAGTCTCCATTTCAATATTTGTTATCCGGTGATTATTATATTGAAAAGTTTCAATGTCACGATAAAATCTTTCTTGCGACGAAGGTAAATTAACAACACGCCCTTGTGGAGCATAAAATCCGGGAGCAGTGAGAGTAACTCCCGTAAAGAAACCGTGCGAAAATGCTTCAAATAAAGTTTCATCCCCTTTAAAAGCATAAGGACTCAACTCCGAATTAAAATAACAATGCAATTTGAATCGCGTTAATAATTCTTCTTCATCAATTGTATTTTCAAATTGATAAAAATGCATCACATTGTCAATTCCTATTCCATAAGAAGAAACTAAGCAAGCATCAATAGGAATATCCTGTTGTATGCAACCTGAAGTTCCAATTCTGAAAATGGTTAAAGATTTTGGTTCAGGCTTAAAACAAGAGTTTGTAAAATCGTAATTGGCGAGTATATGTAATTCGTTCAATACAATATCTATATTATCCGTTCCAATTCCCGTGGAAATTACTGTAATCCGTTTTGCGCCGATATAACCTGTATGTGTAACAAACTCGCGTTTTTGATTTTTATATTCAACTTTATCAAAATGTTTGCTCACTGCGGCAACTCTATCGGGATCGCCAACGGTTATTACAGTATCTGCAAGCGCTTCAGGATGCAGGTGGAGGTGATATATACTTCCATCACTGTTTAAAATCAATTCGGATGATTTGGGTGAGTTATTCATTGTAACACAAATCTAATTCGAAATTTTCTGATTATTTTTGCCGAAATTATGCCAACTCAGGATAGAAGGATATTTGTACCGACCGATTTTTCAAAAGCCTCCGCTGCCGCTCTTCAATACGCGATATATATTGCCAACCGCACAAATGCGGTGATAGATTTGGTGCATTTTGCAAAACGAGATGCGTTGATGAATAAAACCGAAAATACGGCTGAATACAAACGCAAATTAATAGCTCTCGAAAAGAAATTAACCGATTTTAAAAATAAAAGTGGCGCCGCTTTCAGAATTCATGCTGAAGTGATTACTACTACGGAATCTATAGCTACCGATATTCAAGAATATGGTGTGGGAATTCAAGCAGAACTTGCATGCATGGGTACCTTTGGCTCGGACTCGAAACCTTCAAAATTTAATTTAGGGAATAATACCGAAAAACTTGTGCGCAGCGTAGATTTTCCGGTGTTAACATGCAGAACTGTAAAGGAACCTATTAAATTTAAAAACTTACTGCTCCCAATCGACCTTACTAAACACACGCAAGAAAAGGTGGAACGCATTATACACTTTGCACAGAATTTAGATTCAACAATTCATCTTGTTGCAGTTTCTGAATTTTTGGAGGAATTTATTTCTAGTAAAGAAGATCTTCTAAATCGCATGGAAGAAGCTGCAGAAACTATAAGAAAAAATGGACTCCAATGCACAACAGAAATGATTAGACATGATACTGTAAGCAATTCTGTTTTATTATATGCAAACGAAATTGACGCCGATTTGTTAGTTGTAATGAGTCACGCTGAAAATAGATTTAATCAATTATTATTTGGCTCGCGAATAAATAAAGTAATTTCGCATGCACCAATTCCAGTGTTGAGTTTTAGACCTTCAGAAGAATATGAATCTTAATTCAATTACAATTTTTCAATTTTATAAGAAATTTTAGTTTGAGCTGTAGTAATGCGTATGATATTAATTCCTTTTTGCATGGAGGATGGTAAAATGGATATCACTTCAGAATTTCCTGTTGCAATGTGGATTAATTTCCCTTCTATATCAAATATCTCCAAAGTATATTGTTCAACTAAGGGTAATTTAATGATTAATGCCTCATCGCGAAATGTAAATCCATCAGAATTAATAAATTGAATTTCAGAAAGTGCATTTGATACATCAATTGGCACTAAAGTAAATAATCCGCGCAAATCTAAAATGTCGTAAATAACAGAATAATATAATCCTCCAAATAATGTTTCCTCCGACGACAGTATCATTTGAGCAGCGTCGGGCATAGTCATATTTGGAAAACTACCGTATAAAGATTCAAGCACTATTTTATCCGTATTTTCTTTTCCAATGGCATCAAAAATATCCATTAAAGCACCGCTCCAAATTTCGCTTGAGCCATAATAATCTGCCGAATTATCTTCGGGATAATGTTTATTTGTATTTGCATTTCTTCCATTCCAAAACTCATTATGGCCATCCCAACTAAAAATTAAATTCCAATGATAATCACTAAACATACGCGAATAACTCGCAGCAAAATAATCGCCATAACCTTCGTCCAAAGCGCGTCTTTCTAGTCCCGAATTTGATTCCGGCGATGCTTTATCGCTTATAGCATGCGTAAATTCATGCACTATGGCATCGGCATCTTCTGCATCATCAACGCCTCCCTCACCAAATTGTATAGTTGGAATTGCAGCACTCACATAAAACGATTGATCTGCACCACTTGCTCCATGAGGATCTATTTCAATATAAAAATTTTGAAGATTTACATATCCAAGACTTAAAATATAGTTGCTGAAATTAATAATATGATAAAAGGCATTTACATCTTCAAACCCACTTGCACTTCTTGTAAAATTAAAATCCGGAGTTAACGAAGTTACCACAGGCGTTGAAGGTGCATTTAAATCTTTTATAATTACAGAGTCTGTTCTTAAAAAAAATGTGTCGTTTTCAAATTGCACTTTAAAAGTAACGTCAAAAAGTTGAGCGGTTAAAACAGCAGTATCAGCATCATTAAAATCGCGGTAGGCGCCGGCATAATTTGTTTCCGCTGATGTAAGTGGGTCGGGTTTAAATATCTTTCCCGTAACGGTGGAATCTACAGCACTGAAATAACTTCTGTGGTCGTTTTCAGAAAGTATTTCTAAATCTTCATTAAGTATAATTGTAGTTCTACTTTTATCTCGAGGATTTAAGTAATCAAATGCATAAACGAGTTGTGGGATATTGGTTTCTGAAACAATAATTTTTTTATCTGCGCGAGTTTCAATAGGAATATTATAATATTCTGCGAGAGCTATATTTAATTTTATTGCATTATTATTTAAACCTGAAATTTCCCAGCTGGAAGTTGTAAAATAATTTCCTGTAATGAATTTTTGTATCCCATTTTTATCAATGCAAATTTTAATTGTTGCATCTTGAATTAAAATGCCATTATATTGCTGAATAAAACTATAGTAATCGGCAAATGGTGAACTTGTATGATTTTGTAAAACTACATTTGAACCATCTTGAATCAATTCCGGATAACAGGTAATAATTTGAGATTTTACCGAATTCGTATTTTGATAATCGGCAACTACCGATTTTTGAAAATTTGTAATATGATTTTGTGCATGAATTAGATTTGGTTGTGCAAATAAAATAATTAAGAGAAGAACAAATTCATTCAGAAGGAATATGCTCCATTTGAATTTGCCAAAGGGATTTAAGTTTCGGTAATATTTTTTCATTTTTTGCACGCTCAAAATCTATCCTAAAATTACATATTTTCCCGTACTCCAGGTCGTAAATGCGCACTCCAAGTTTATTCAATTCATTAATTATTAAATGAATGTCATGTTCATTACAGGTAATAAAATACCTTTCTTTTAATGCTAGAGTTAAAATTTGACTGTTGTTTAGCGCATCTGCAGCAGCAGTTTTGTAGGCATTAATGAGTCCCGGCACACCAAGTTTTTTGCCGCCATAATATCTAACCACCGAAATTATTATTTGCGTTAATTCTCGACTTTTCAACTCATTTAAGACGGGTCTTCCCGCGGTGCCGGCAGGTTCTCCGTCGTCGCTCGACTTCTCAATAATTTCTTCTTTTCCTATTCTACATCCATAAACAACATGCACCGCTTTGTGATGTTCTTTTTTTAAGGAATCTTTCAAAATTTTTATCTCATTAAAATCAGAGAGGGGTTGAGCAAAGGCTAAAAATTTGCTTCCCAACTCGGAATAACTTCCCAAGGCAACTTTCGGTATTGTTTTATATGTATAAATTTTGCTCAAGCTTTTGTAGCGAAGATGACAGAACTATTGCAATAAAAAAAATTAAATTTGTGTTATTAATCTAAAGAACATCCGGGACTCGAAATAATACACCCGTTTGCATCAATTTTATATTATTTACTTTATTATCAATAAGTTACGTATTAACAGGAAAGCAGTTTTCAACTATTTAAGGTAGGGAAATGTGCAAAATGTTTTACCTGTTTTGCTCCGAAATACCCTACATTAGGACTTAAAATAAAAAACGATGCCCACATTTAAGGTATTTCCCAATGAGAAAAAGTTGAATAAGAAAGGTGAAGCCCCGATTTATCTAAGGATAATTCAGGATAGGAAAGCCACTCACATCTCATTGCGCTATCATATTTTGTTAAAGGATTGGGATTTTGAGAATTCAAGGGTCAAGAAATCTCATTCTAATTCAATTCGAATGAACAATTTTATTGCTCAGAAGCTTGCAGGAGTGCAAGGACATTCTTTAGAAGTGGAGGGCAAAGAAAAGAGCGTTAACTCCAAAACAATTAAAAAAGCAGTATTTGGAGACGTTTCTCAAAGCTTTTTGAAATATGCTGATAGGTATGTTGCAGACCTGAAACATAAAGCAAAACCGGGAACCCATGACAAAGCCTCAGCAGTCATTTCAAAGATCAAAACTTACTTGGGCACGAATAAATTGCTTTTTGAAGATATAACCGTAAATTGGCTTAAGAATTACGATATGTATCTCCGCACACAGTTACATAATACAACAAATACCCTTCACGGAAACTACAAAATTATTCGCCGTCTCATTAACGAAGCGGTGAATGAGGAAATCTTACCTATTGAGAAAAATCCCTTCCTCCGATATAAAATGAAAACTGAAAAAACCAATATTGAATACATGACGGATGAGGAATTAGCCAAAATTGAAAATCTTGAATTACCTAAAAGTTCAAAAAGGGATATTCACCGTGACATGTATGTATTTGCGGCTTATACAGGAGGCATTAGGATTTCTGATATTTTACAATTAAAATGGAAAAACTTTAACGGCACACACATCATTACTCAAATGCAGAAAACGGGAAATCCATTGAGCGTAAAGGTTCCTTCAACTGGATTAACAATACTTGAAAAATATAAACCCGATGAAATTAATTCTGAAGATTTCATTCTCCCGATATTGCGAAATGAATTTGATTATTCTGATCCTCATTTTTTATTTAAAGCTATTTCCAGTGCAACCGCTTACACAAATAAAGATTTAAAAGAAATTGCAAAAAAAGCTGAAATTAAAAAGCGTTTACATTTTCATACTTCAAGACATACATTTGCAACCAGAGCATTGAGAAAAGGAATGCGAATGGAATATACTTCCAAGATATTAGGCCATTCGAATTTGAAGACGACTCAAATTTATGCAAAGGTGGTGAATGAGGAGTTGGATAAGGCAATGGATTTAATGAATTGAATAAATCCTATGAAATTATTAATCTAAAATTAATAATTCGTTATCTCCATTTATATCAGTAATAACTATTGATGTTTTCACATGATACCCATCGCAATCATTTAAAACTTCATGTTCCGTTTTTTCCCAGATTATTTTAATCCCATCTCCGGAAAAATTTGGGGACATATTATATTTTTTGGGACAATAATCCGCAAACACATTGGTAACGCCAGTTGTAATGTTTGTAACATTATACACTCTGTTGGAAAACCACAAAATTGATTCAGAATCCGGCATCCATTCTGTATCGTAAATAAAAATGTCGGGATCTAATGAATCATTTACAATAATGGGTGTAAAGATGGTGAAGGTAGTATCATAGTAACCAAACGAACCTGTTCCATTAGATAATTTTGTTGAAATTTTTAATCCATTGAATGACCAAGATCCTGCACCAAAATAGGCATCGCTTATGCTGTCTAAAATATTACCAGCCAAGTCACTTATTATTGTTGTATAATAATCATCGTCTTGCCTGAAAACTATTTTAGAGCCCTCAGGGTTTATTTCAGGCTCATAATTATCAAAAATAGTGAATAATGATATTTTTAAGTCACCATCACTTTTGATCTTCCATATTTCGCTGCCTTTGCTGTATATTATCCATCCTGATTTAGTCCACTTTGGGCTAAAATCTACACCTTCATCTAAAATAAATTTATTAAGAGTTGATATATTGTAAACAATTAATTTTTCAGTATGTAAATATTTATTTACTTCGATGTACACAAATTCGTTATTGTCATTCGGGTTAAAGCAAGGTTTATAATACATGATTGAATCATATTCTGTATAAACTCCCAAGCCATATGGATCCTCAATTTCAGTCAGAAAACAGGAGTCGCCGGATTGTGAATGACAATCCGGCGAAGTAATAGGTGGATCTTCATTACAGGAATAAAAAAAACACATTATAATTAAAAAAAAATTGCAAAAAGCAAATTTCATTTTTATGATTTAATAAATGAAACAGTTTGGTTAAAATCAGTACCACCAATTGTTAATTGATATATACCAGTTGGAAGTATTTCTATATCCAATTGAATTAGTTTGTTAACTGAATTTAAGTTAACCGACATTGTAATTAAATGTTTTCCGATTATATCAGTAACAAGTATTAATGCATCTTGATTGTCAACTATATTAAAGTTTAAGTTTAATATGTCGTGAGCAGGGTTCGGATAGATTAAAAGCGAAGTCTCATTGTTTAAAATTAATTCCTCTGTTTCAGTTGCTTCTTCATCATAAGTTAAAAGTGTATAACAAATTTGTAGTGGGGAATCAAAAATATTTGATGGCACCCATTTATTTACTGCATCATCCAACAGTACAGCGCCATCATAACGTTCTTTAAAATGATAAAAATATCCAACTATATGCACTTCAGTTTCTGTTGGAGATTCCATTTCATAATTGATTTCAATCGTTTCGGGAAAGGATTCAGGCAATATATCCGACATACTTTGCAATTTCCAAAATCCCCCATCAACTATTTCTGCAGTGGGACTTAAGGTATGATAAAATGTTTCATCAACTTTATATCTATCCACGAGATAAGTGCCATATGGTATCAAAAGACCATTTGATAAATGTGTCCATTCGTCAAAATCCAAATACATATCTGCTTCATCAATTGCAACAGTTCCATGTTCAATCTCCTGGCAAAAATGTTGTACTTTATACGATGGTTTTTCTACCTGCGCAAATGCTGCTTCTAAATCTAAGAGCCCAAAGCCAGTCAGTTCATCATATTCCGCTGTGTTTTTATCCGAAGCTGTAAGTTGAAGTATATTTTCAACATCTTCTGGGGCTAAGTTTTCAAAATGCGGTCCTCCATCTGGATTATTAAGATAGCTCATTAATAAAGCGGTTGCACCAGATACATGAGGTGCGCTTATTGATGTTCCTGACAATTCACCACCTGAGGTAAAGTAACTTGAAGCATCTTCATTATCTAATGACATTACTATTGTACCGTAACCATAAGGCGCAATCAAATCTACTTCGTTACCAAAATTTGATCCTTCATCAGTTAGGAGATCTCCCGGTTCATATTGCCCATCAGTACCCGAACCTCCTACACTTATTACCTGCACATCGCTTAAATCGGAAGGAATGTGAAAATCATTTGTCCGCAAATTTCCCTTTGAACAAACAACTGTACATCCATTGGTAAATGCGTATGCAACTGCCTGTATAAGTAAATCCGGTTCATCATAATCTGGCGGATAAACGCCCCAGCTATGATTCATAACGTTTAAACTAAATGCACGAGGCCCTCCGGGAATATAGCTTGTTGCACCTTCAAAAATAGCATCCAATAAAAACTCTGTGAATATAGGAGTGCCATCAGGTTCAAGTGGTGGCGATGGTTCAGGCTCTCCTTCCTCGCCACCCCAATTTAACCCTACATCTAAATCAACCAGCTGAACTGCATTTTCGGTTTCATCTTCAAAATTTCCTCCGGCAATACCACTAATTCCTAAGCCGTTATTTGAAATTGCTCCGATAATTCCGGCGACCCAAGTTCCATGAGGATAAGAAAATGATGCATCGTTGTTATCATTTTCGTAACTATACTCATAATCATAATCATATCCATCAGTTACAACGCTTCCCGCAGCTGTCCCATCGCCAAAATCTTCGTGTGCCCAAAATATTCCTGAATCATAAATACCCACTCGTACATGCGAGCTCCCCGGTATATCATTGAAAGGATCACTGTAAACAGCTGTGTAGGCGCTTTCAAAATTAATATCCTCATCAGCATCTCCAATACTCAATAAGCTTTCCTGATTGGTTTGAGTATCATCTGGTAAAGTTTCCGTTTTGTAACCTATATTCAATTCAGCTGATTGAATTATTTCAGGCAGATTATTCAGATCCTCTAAGATTTCGGTCGGATCAATATTTGTTGAAACTACTAATGAAGCCCAAAAAGGAGGAATAATAACCTGTTTGCCTTGTCGGGATATTGAATTTAAATCATCTGCAATTAAGGTTTTGAATATTTTGACCGCATTTGAATTAAACTGCACATTCTCATTTGAAATAATTGGGAATATTAAATCATAGGCATCTTCTGAAATTGCATTTTCCAAATCAGTGTATACCACTTGTCTATTATTAACAAATTCTAGATTTACTTCATCAGGATTAAATGAAATTATTATTTGGTTATCTGCATATTCAACATCATTTTCATCCGTAGTCATTTCTATGTGTCTATGCCAAACTTCATATTTAATAACAAGATATTGAGTTACATCATCAACTGTTCTTGTGCCTGTAACCCAAATATTATCACCGTCATCATCCACCCATTTAGGCACGTCAATTTGTTCAGCCAGATTTGGATATTCCTTTTTCCAAATTAAACTTCCGTTGCTGGGATTTAATGCAAATGTTGTCATTACTTTATTCCCGAAAGAATATTCATAGTAACCTGATATCACAATACGATTACTAGTTCCATTATATTTTATAGCCATTGCCTGAGCGTCTATTGTTATATCTTTATTTGCTAGCGTTTGCGTCCACTGCTTTGTTCCAGAACTATTGTATTTAATTATTTGCATTTCCTTTTTACCGGAAACGTTTGTGCTAAAACCACAGATGTAAGTATTATTTGAACCGTCAATCGTAATATTATTTGAGCCATCTTCATCGCTACCATCTTCTGTTTGTGTCCAGATTGGTGATAGATCATCATCGAGTTTTATTGTCCTCATGTCGTAATCAGTTCCGTTATATGCAAAGCCCGTGATGTAGAAATTACCAGTAGCATCGGTAACAAGGCCGGTAGGCCTGTCAAATCCATACCCAGTTGCACTGCTTCTGTTAGTATTCGTTAAAGTTCCGCTGGAATTATATTTTAAAGTTGTGTAATCCCAATTCGTTGCGGTGCTTTGACTAGCACCAGCAATACCCACCTTAGATGTGCCAGAGTTCCAAGCAATATACCCCGGCACATCCGATAAACTTGCATAATCATAAGTGTTACTCCATTGTAAAGTACCTGCAGAGTTAAGTTGGATTGTCACATAATCGTATCCGGTTGTACTTCCAGTACTTGCTCCGCAAACATAAATATTTCCAGAACCATCTAAACAAATTCCTGATGCAATATCCATTTCACTTCCACTGCCATTAAATAAGGTTGCCCATTGTTGCGTTCCACTGCTATTATATTTTATAACTACAATATCAAAAGTAGTCGCTGAAGTATTATGAGTCGCCCCAGCAATATAAACGTTGCCACTACCATCCAAACAAATAGCTGCTCCATAATCAAATCCGGAAAGAGTACCATTATATTCTGTTTCCCAAATTAATGTCCCTGAAGAATTTCTTTTTGAAGTAATGATATTTACTTTCTGTGTTTCATTATGCCAAGTATTTCCCGTTGTAAAGAGATCACTTGAACTATTTAATACGGAGGCACTCCAAGTTACATCATTTGTAGGGTAATTTGTTTCAATTTCCCAAAGTTCATTTATCAACGTTTGGGATTGTAATAAACAATTCTGAAGAATAAAAAATGAGACAAATATTGCCTTGAAGATAAAAACATTTTTCGGATAATTAAAGGTTGTAATTGGGTAGGGCTTCATAATATTATTATTTAAAGTATGAAAATGTTAATTGAAAGTAGCTAGACTTTCCGATATTAGTAATGAAATTCGTTCATTTTTTTAAGGATTGCAAAAATTTAAGAACTTATTTTAAAAAAATGGAGAGAATTCGCCCTTTTTGGCGTATTATGAGGGAAGGACATTTAGTAAAAAGATTAATTTCCTATTCAATATTTTCAGGAGCTTTCCTTGCCTTGCAAAAGAAAGGTGATGCGGAAGTAATATATACTGATATAGAACCTGATGTAATATTGGATGTGGCCGGAGAAGGGTATTACTTGGATATTAACAATGATGGAATAAATGACATTCATTTTTTTAATTCTTCGTTTGATTTTTTCGTTTCCAATACACCTTGGTGGTCATATTGGACAAGAAGAGATATTATTGCCGAATTGGACCATTTAGATATTGAAATGGCAGGATTTAAACATTTTCAATATTATTTTTCATTTTACGCTTATTATGCATTTGCCTTATCCAATGAATCGTTTATTAACGAGGGGTTAAATTTTTTTAATGGGGAAAAACAGATATTGGCAATTGAAACCTATGTTCATTCGGGCACTCTATTGTTAAATCAGGAGGGTTATTGGTTTCCTGAGCAACTTGATCATTATTTGGGGTTTCGGTTAATAAATGGTAGTGAGGAAAATTTTTACGGTTGGATTCGTTGCGATGTAAAAGATGAAGGTAGAACGCTCATTATTAAAGACTATGCATACGAATCACAACCGGAACATGGAATAGTTGCAGGTGATACAATTAGTTATGTAAATATAATCGAATCGTTAAACAACTTTGTACCTGTTGTTTATAGTTTTAATAATTCCGTTTTCATTCAAATGAAAGAATTGACCAATAAAACAAATGTAAACATTTACAATCTTCAAGGTCAATTAATTTATACCGAAGAAATTTTTAATGCAATTAATGAAATAGAACTTAAAAATTATAACGGGTTATATGTTATTGAGATTTTAGCCGGGAAAAATAGATATGTTAAAAAGATTTTTTTAAATTAGATTGATAATATTTAATTTAAATGAGCCTTTGAAAGAGTTAAAACTCGGAATTGATTAGAACGTTGTGAAATTTCTTCGGGTTTCAGTTAATTTTCAGTTTTTTAGAATTGATCCATCCTTTAAAACGCTAAGGGCAATTTCAGAAAAAACGCGTGATTTTTGGCTTATGTTTGTGATGCAATTATAAAAAATAAATTTGAAAAAATCATGCGAAACCCATTGAATTTCGTCAATTACCTTTTACTGCAATCTAATAAATCATTTTGCAATATTTCAGTTTTTAAAATTATTGCAGTTTTAGTATTAACTTGCGTACAAGTGGAAAACTTCTATAACCTTGGCTGATTCAATCTTAATATCACTCATAGCGAACATGTCAGAGAAAATGTCTTCTCTGCGACAAACTGCTGATGCACAACATTATTTTTCGGAATGTTTTTGCAGCCTGTTTTCATTAGAAAATTGCGCAATATATCGTGTAAGTGAAGAACCTGATCGGTTTTTAAAAATATTCGAATTTGGTGGAAATAAAAAATTAAAATCTCCAAATAAATATCCCGAAAAAGGCATATTAAACTCTGAAATACTATCCGAACAAAATAATTTTGTTATAATAAACTGGAAGAAAGATTTTGTATTTACGCAAAAACCGATTGTAAATAACGAAACTGAAATTATTTTGCTTATTCGCAGATTAGGAATTGTTGAATTAGTGATTTACGGAACAACGTCTAAACCCGTTGCAAAAGTTGCTTATAACGACACCTGCAGAATTATTTCTAATTTTTATATTCAAGTACAGGATGCATTGCAAATTCGAAGTTCAATATCAAATAAGCAAAACGAACTCTCCGGAAAAATTTCAGAGAATACAGACACTTTGATTCAATTAAATGAAAAGTTGTTGCAATCCAATCAAGAGTTACAACAATTTGCATATTCTGCATCGCACGATTTGCAAGAACCTTTACGCAACATCACATCCTACATTAATTTATTTATGCGCAATTTTGGAGCAACACTTTCTGAGGAAGGTAGAGAGTACCTTGACTTTGCGGCAGGTGGTGCACAGCGCATGCATCATCTCATAAAGGATCTCCTTACCTATAGTAAATTAGATCAACAAGATGAGCCTATGGCAGCCTTTGAAGGCAATAATATATTGCGTGAAGCGCTTGATAATTTGCATCTTTCGGTTGAGGAGAGCAATGCATTAATTTTATATCCCGACCTTCCTGTATTATATGGAAATCATAGTCAGATTTTATTATTATTTCAAAATTTAATTGATAACGCAATTAAATTCCGAAGTAAAAGCGAGCCTTTGGTATTTATTGATATGGAGGATAAAAATGAATTGTGGGAATTTAAAATTAAAGATAATGGCATTGGTATTCCGCAGCAATTTCAGAATAAAATTTTTGGATTTTTTAATAGATTGCATCCGCGCGATAAAATTGATGGCTCAGGATTAGGTTTATCTATATGCAAAAAAATAGTTGAAAAACACAACGGAAATATTTTAGTAGATTCTAAACCCGGCAAGGGAAGTACCTTTACTTTTACATTAAGTAAATCATAATCATTTAAATTCCTAATTTTAATATTATAAATGACTTCATCTGAAAATCTAAAACTCTATTATTTGAGTACCTGCTCAACTTGTGCTCGCATAATGAAAGATTTACAAATAAAAAATTATCCATTCATTTTGCAGGATATAAAAACGGAACCAATAACTGCAAATCAAATTGATAACATGAAAAAACTTGCCGGTTCTTATGAAGCTTTATTCAGCAGAGTAGCATTAAAATATCGCGCTTTGGGTTTGAATGAAATGACATTAAGTGAAAAAGATTACAGAAAATATATACTAGAAGAATACACCTTTTTGAAAGGACCGGTTTTTATTATTGAAAATGCCATTTTTATTGGAAATTCCTCAAAAACAACTGAATTGGTGTCACAAAAACTCAAAAATTTAGCAAAATAATATTTTCGCACACAAAATTAATTTTGATATACCGACCAAAGGTTTTACATTTATCGTCAGAAAATTCAAAAAAATGAAAAAAACATTTACTCCTTTCTCCCTAATTCTAAGCACATTAACCCTTTTCTTAATTTCTATCGGCAGCATCAATGCATCAAATACCAATGCTGAAGGCGCTTTTATGCCACCTCCTTTTCTTGCGGGTGACGATTGTACTGAAGCAGTTGAGGTAAGTGTTGGTTCATATACAGCACCAAATCCTGATTATTGGTATAGTTTTATTGTTCCGGCAGCCGGCGTTTATGTTTTTTCAACCTGCGATCCGGATAATACTTGTAACACCAAAATTTATCTTTACGACCATTGTGTTGGGCTTATTCCTACCGAATTAGCTGAAGGAACTTATGGTTATAACGATGATTACTGCGGATTACAATCACAAGTTATTTCAAACCTTGAGGCCGGGCTCGAAATTTTTATTCGTATTGGCGATTTAGATTCTGAATGTTCAGGTGAAAGTATCAATTGGTCGCTTACATATTCAGGTGTGCCTGAGGGTTGCCCTGATCCTTATGCTTGTAATTATTCGCCTTTGGCAGTTGTTGATGATGGTTCTTGTATGTATCCCGGAAATCCGGATTGCCCATCAGGACCTGATTTAGTGTTAGACCCTACGTATTTTGATGGAGATATTGGAGTTGGTTGGGGAAATGATTTTCAACTAGGAACAATAGATGCCGATGCTTTTAATAATGCATGTTATATTGCCGAAGGTTCTTTAACAGGTCCCGGAATTAGAACTACTATCTCTTTTGGTGTAAAAGTGGATAATAATGGTGACATGGATTATCATATTGGTCATTTTGGAGAAAATCCACTCATTACTTTCGACCCTTGTCATGGTCACAATCACTACCAAGATTACGGCGAATATTTATTATATGATTCTTTAGGAAATGAAATTCCTGTTGGGCATAAAAATGGATTTTGTGTATTAGACCTTTGTGGTATTGGTGGTTATAATTGTTCAAACATGGGTATTACTGCGGGATGTTATGATATTTATGGCCTCGGAACCGGCGGACAGTGGATTGATATTACAGACGTTCCTGATGGTACATATACATTTGTTGCTAGAGTTAATTGGGCAAATCACCCCGATGTTGACGGTCATGTAGAAGTTAATTTATCTAATAACTGGCAATCGCGTTGTATGAAAATTACACGAGATATGGCGGGTGTAATAGATGTTGAATTGTTAGAAGATTGTCCGGTATTTATAGATTGTCTAGGAGAAATCTGGGGGACTGCAAAAATGGACTGTGAAGGCAATTGCAATGGCTGGCATTTTGTTGGCGACTTGAATGAGGATACTACACGCACAGTAAATGATGTGAATTTGTATATTAACGAAATACTCGATAATTCAATTATTGCTGAAATTTGTAACGATGCAAACGCCGATAGCTATATTGATGTTGTTGACGCTGCACTTGTAATGGGTTGTTCAAATCAATCGGATGGATATACACATGCAACAGATTTATGCGAATTACCACAAACATTAATGAATACTTCTGATACAGTTACATATAGCATTGGTGTAGTAAATCCTGCCTACAATTATCTTGATATATATAGTTTAAATCCAAGTGCTAGAATATTAGGTGCGCAGTTTACGATGCAAGGTATTACCATTGATTCTGTTATCAATTTATGTCCCGAAACTTTCGGTGCAAATTATCAAATTACGCATACTGCAACTGAAGTAATTGCATTAGGGTTTAATGAAATTCCTTATCAAATACATTTTGAACCGATACCTACTTTCAGAATTTATTATACGGCAACATACCCAACTGAAATTTGTATCAAACACTTTACAGCTGCCGTTAATGAAGATTTTGAGGAAGTAATTACAGATTTAAATGAGGCTTGTGTTACAGTTGACGGAACAGCAGTTTCTCAACTAATTTCAAATCCTTTAAACGTAAAAATTCAACCAAATCCATTTAGCGTAAATGCTATTATGAAATTTACCAATTTCACAGGAAAAGAATTCAAAATGGAAATGAGTGATATCAATGGAAATTTGTTAAAAACATTTACAACAACATCTAACACAATTACAATTGATGGAACTAACCTTTCATCCGGTGTATATATTTACAGATTGACCAGTAACGACGTAAGTCAAACCGGTAAGTTTGTGATTCAATAGGAATGTTATGGTTATGCGAAAAACCGGGAGAGGAGCCCGGTTTTTTTTATGTACAAAAGTGTATAACCCACTGCAGCATCTCATTAGTTATGTTATCTTCGCCCTATGCGATTTGGTTTTGATGCTAAACGAATATTTCAAAACACCACTGGATTGGGTAACTACAGTCGCACTGTAGTTAAAAACCTCGCCGAATTCTACCCTGAACATGAGTATTTTTTGTTTACTCCAACACTTAAAAACAAATTGCCATTCCAATTCAATAAAAATACCCACATGGTTGTTGGCCGTGGTTCTGTATGGCGAAGTTTTGGCGTGCGCAGAGACATAGTTAAACACGATATTGATATTTATCATGGTTTAAGTAACGAAATTCCTTTTACTCTTAAAATATCCAATATCAAATCTGTAGTCACAATTCACGATTTGATATTTGACCATTTTCCTGAATATTATCCGGGTGTTGATAGGAAATTTTATGATTTGAAATCAAAATTCGCTGTAAAAAATAGCGATTTAATCTTAGCAGCAAGTGAGGCTACTAAAATTGATATCATGAAATTTTATCATATTGCACCTTCCAAAATTAAGGTAGTTTATCAAAGTTGTGATGATATTTTTTATACGCATTTGAATAAGGAACAGATTAACGCTACAATCAAACCGTATAATTTACCTGCAGAATATATTTTATATGTAGGCAGTATTAATGAAAGAAAAAATCTACTCAATATTTGTAAAGCATATCTATTAATTCCAAAGGAGAAACAAGTGCCTTGCATTGTTGTTGGAAATGGAAAAACGTACTCTGATACTGTAAAAGCTTTTATCCATGAAAATAAATTGCAGGATAAATTTATTTTTCTTGAAAATGTTCCCACAGAACATTTACCTGCCTTATACCAAAAAGCATTAAGTTTTATTTACCCAAGTTTATATGAAGGATTTGGAATTCCGGTTTTGGAAGCTATGGTAAGTGGTTGTCCCGTATTAACATCCGGTATATCATCATTGCCTGAAGTTGGGGGACAAGCTGCATTT
>JBBRGZ010000016.1:0-24458 GCA_038223395.1 Chitinophagales bacterium | reverse complement strand
TTGTAAATGTCGAAGGAAAAAATGGGATAAAAAATGGGATTTAAAATATGAAAATTATCGTTTACGCCGTCTTCATTTGGCGTAAATGCATTGGGAATAATTAATTCGCTTTCTGTCATGATAACAATAACAGAATCGGGTTCAGAAATGCATCCGTGTTCTTCGCCGGTTACGTAATATACATTTTCATCGCCCACACTAAATGCAAGCGTGGTTGCGCAAGTGGGACAATTAATATCATCCGCCGGTGTCCATGTATAATTTACATCGCTGCCGATTATTGTTTCTACTTGAAGTAAAGCAAGTGCGCCATCATTTACAAAAACCGTATCAGGAAATGCATTGATAACTGGTGCTTCATAAATAAATACTTGTACGGGTTCCGATTTTCCTTCGCAGCCATTTCCGTCTGTAACAGTTACATAATAAATGCCTGTGGAATCAATTAAAACAGAATTCGAACCTGTAGATAATATCGAATCATTTTCATCTGTCCACACATAAGTTGTATATCCAGCAGGCGCAATTGCAGTTGCTAAATAACATCCTTCAAATGGTCCAATATTAACAATGGGTAATTGATTTACAATAACAGTTTGCGATACCGTATCTGTCATATCGCAGAGGTCATGAATAACAGAAGTATATACCGTTGTAATACTCGGAGCAACTAAATGCACATCTTCAACTACACCACCAGGCAACCATTCGTAAGTATATGGAGGTACACCATAAAATCCGGAGGCATATAAATCAATTGTATCGCCATTACAAATTGTAAAGTCGGGATATAAATCCGAGACATCGGGATTTTCTTCAACGGTTTTTCCTTCAATAGTAATTACCCAACTTCCGGAGGGCATGTAGTGACATAAAATTCCGCAGGGCGGTTGAGTACATGAACAATGCCAGGTGCGCATTTCGAAAGTAAAATTATAATCGGCACATTGCGGCGGAATACATGCTATTGTATTAAACATGTCGAGGTCAACTCCATAACAGGTTCCGGCAGTATCTCCGGCGGGTGGTAAACATGTCCAAAATGAACCTACTCCGGGCGAATCGTCGCAGATTCCCAAAATTCGAAATGCAGCTTCCTTCATTAAACAATCTGTTACAAAAAAACATCCGAAGTTTTGCGAATAATATGTGCCATCAAAATAAGCAGCTGTTAAAGTTGTTTTTCCGGGCACAACAATGTCCAAAGAATAAGAACAATAATCAGGTTCGCTCCAACAAATGGGGTCAAATTGAAAGCCAATATCTGAGGCTGTATAAGTTGCTTCACCAATTAATGTGGGGTCAATTATAACTGGATATATTCTTTCTTTTGCAGTGAGCCATTTTGTGCTAACTTTAATTTGCATCACATAACCGCCTTCCTTTTTAATTAATTTATATGCAACAGCATCTACCTGATCTTGGTTATGTGTTTTGTTGGGATTTTGATCGAGGATTAATGGTTTTTCAATGCGCAACATGGGTAAACCAAAGCCATTTTTTAATATGAGATTTCCCTTCCAGTCGCCATTAGTTAAATAATATCCTGTTGCATCTTCTTCCGAAAAATAATATCCCGCAGGTAAGTCAATAAATTCTTCAACAATTAAATAATCTGAATTTGCGTCTACAATATTTTTATCCTGAATAATAAAATTTGTTTTTATTCCGCCTTTTCTAAATGCAATTTCTGCATCCATACCCGAAAAAATATCTGTAATCCACGCACCATCTTTTCCAACACTATAATTATTTGTATTAAAATATTGTGGTGTAGAAAAATTATTTCCTGTTTGAAATACTAATTTCAAATCGTCATTATACCTAAAATTAAGGTCTTTAATTGTAATGGAAGTATGATTATTTAAAAAGTCGATTTGTGTGGGAAGTGGCTGTGCATCTGCTTGATAAATACCTTCTACCGTGCTTGGGTGTAATAAAAAATCAATTGCACGCATGTTGCCATTATTGTCAACATAATTTATGGGGCCATACGCTTGTTGAATAAAAAATTGTTTTCCTTCAGAATTATTTTTTACATAATACCGCGAATCCACCTTGCGTTTTTGAATTAATTCGTAACAATCTTTCGGTGCATTAACAGGTAAAATTCCAAAATCGGGATTGGCGCGAAATTGTGCAGGTGTATTTTCTAAAAGCTCTTGCGAAATTATTTTTTGTGGAATTATTTTTTTTGCTTCGTCATCGGTAAAGGATGTATAGTCATTTTTTTTTACGTGCATTTCCTGTTGCGCAAATACAAATTGTACTGCACTTATGAGGATAAAAAAAAATACTATTCTTTTCATAATAACCTAAACCTTCAATGCAAACTTTTATTATCTCACCAATGTAACATTGCCTTGCAGGCTAATAATATTTCCGTTTCCGCCTGTGGCACTTATTACATATACGTAAGAACCAATTTCTTGTTCTATCCCTTTATAAGTTCCATCCCAACATAATTCCTGATTATTTATAATTCCAGGATTATCAGAAAAATATACCAACTCACCCCAGCGGTTATAAATAGATATTTGGAAATCGATAACTGCCGCTCCAACAATTAATAAAAAATCGTTTGCACCATCACCGTTAGGAGAAAATGCATTTGGAATATTTACTATCGGATCACAATCATCAATAACCTCGTTTACAACAAATGTTTTAGTTACGTTGCAGGCATCTTCAGGTGTATTAACAACAACAGAATATGTTCCAAATAAGGATACTTCAATGGTTTGTGAAGTTGCACCTGTGTTCCAATTATACGAGGACCCAGGATTCTCTGCATCTAAAACAACAGAGCCGCCAATACAATATTGTGCAGTATCAAATTCTGCAAAAGGATATTCTACAAAGGCAGTAACGGTATCATAACTTTTACATCCTTCATCATCTTCACCTACTAATAAATATGTTGTTGTTGAGTCGGGATATGAGGTAAAATAAAAATCATCGGATAATAATGCACCCGTTTCGGTATCGTACCAAGCATAATAGGGAACACCCAGCGTTAAGGAGCTTAAAATGGCAGCTTCACCTGCACAAATGGTAACATCATCACCACCTTCTACAGGTACAGTTTCTATAACAGTTATGGTTTTTGAACCGGTTCCACTTCCGCACATGTTGAGTGCAAATACATTTAAAGTATAAACGCCGGCAGCATCCCAAACAATGCCAACCACATTATTTGCAGTGTCAACTATTGTTCCGCCGGATAAAGTCCAGTCGTAATAGGTGCTATAAAAGTAAGGCACCGAATAAAAAGCGGTATCACCTGTACAGGCTTTTATTGGTCCTGTAATGGTTACAATTGGCACATCAAGTACGTGGAAAGTAACATATTCGCTCCAAGGGCCGGGGCAGCCGAAACTAATTTCACGCACGCGGAGGGTAACATCTCCCGTTGCACCTGTAAAGTCAATAAAAATTGGATTAAATGGCCAAACAAAAGGTGTTCCAATGCCAAACTGGAATTGATAATCAGATTTAATATTATATGGCACCACAGTGGCACTTCCCACTGCACCTTCGCACAGTAAAGTATCCTCCGGAATGAGCACTGGTGGGTCGTCGGCAGGGGCTCCAATTGATAAATGGATGAGGGTGCCGAGTGTATTTTCTGATGGCGTTCCGCAGTTTGCATTTACGCGTAAATACCAGATTCCTGCATCCAAACCAATGGCAAGCAGGTCGAAATAACCTGGAATTTCAAGGTCTATTGTGCCAGATTCTGTGTCAACAGTCAATCCTAAATCGCAGAAACTTGCTTGAGTAAAAAACATCGCGTCTAACACCTCCACGCAGAAGGTATTTGTGTCGCAATAGGTTTCTATATCGTCAAAAACGTTTATATCGTAGTTAATTGTGACTGTAACGCCCGTTTCTTCGGTAATACAGACATAAACGTCTTCAATATCGTTGGTTTCTATGTCGCATTCTTGGATACAAATTGGTCCGTAAACCGAGCCTACAGTTGGTGGAGCGCTTGATACCACGCGAATGTAATAATTGCAACCGGGTGGAACTGTTGGCACAATACCCGAAACCGTTCCCGGAGGTGAGCCAAGTGCAGGGTCGTAAGTGGCATTGCTGTAAAAGGTGCCTATTATGGATGGGGAATCGAAACTTCCTAGGGAATCGCTTAATTGAGCGGTGTAAACATTTCCGGCGGTAAACACACCCGTCGAGAAAAATGGCACGTCAATTACGCTGTTAACGCAAACCGCATTAGAATCGTAGGTGACCACGGGGGCAAGGGTTGTAATGATATTGGGACAACTTTCAACGGCAAAACAGACACTTGCCTCACCAGTTATAACAGGTAAGGGCGATGTGCGATTGATGCGCACTTTATAACAAGCACCATCGGGCACAAAACCAGGAATAACTGCTGCAATTGCACCTACAGTATCCGGTTCAAAAATGGGAAAAACGCCCAAACTTGTTGGCGCAGCAAAGGCTCCAACAGCATTGGAAAGTTGTATTTCGTAAGTACCATCGCACAAAGGTGAAGTCAATGAATATCCCACAATAATTGTACTGAGTTTGCATACTGGATCAGGAAATAAAAAATCAATGTTTATGTCAACAGGGTGAATAATATCGTCGTAAGTTCCAACGGCAATAATATCATCAACGGCAAACGACATAGTACTTGTGCCGCCACTTGCATCGTTTACCCAGCGAAAACCAAATTTTAAATCTGCCACATCTTCAAACGCGGGGTCGGTAATTACTTCATATTTCCAAAGGGTTTGATTGTTGTAAAGTCCCATGCCAACTGGAATCCAAGGACCACCATCGGCACTGTAATACACTTGGCCATAGTCGTTTGCATCGCCTTCAGCCAGCCAAAAAAATGTAAATTCTATATTAATTAAACCAAGAGTACAAAAGCCACTTGCCATTTCAGCAAAATTATCTGAGGCATTTGATGTATTGTAGCTTGCACAGGTGATAGCAGGAGCAGCACCTTCGTCGTAAATATGGAGGTATTTGCTCATGGGAGCACCACCAATTGTGCCCGATTCGGTCATGTCTTGTGTAGTAGTGTTAGGATAGCCAAAACCGCCAGCATAACTGTTATTTACTACCCATTTATTATCTCCGGAAGCTGCTCCACCAGGACCTGTTGAGTTTAAAATAAAGGATGCTCCAACAAGGTTAAAATCTTGGGTATAGAGTTGAAATGTTTGTGCGCGAAGACCGGTACAGATAACACAAAAAAAGAAAATTGAGGCGTAAAGTTTTCTCATAGGCTTAGTGAATGCGATACTAAATTAGGGCTTTTTGGCAATATGTAGGTTGAATTGGAAAAAATGAAGGAATTATGGGTTGGGGAATGCATATGGATTCGGGGCTGAAGGGTACAAATTTATCGGGTCTATGGGACTTGGGATGATTTTTTTGTTTGCGAGGTATTACAAATAAATGCACTTACTTCGAATAATCTGCATGCTTAAAATAAAGGCAAGTTGTAAAATATCCTGCAATTCCTGTGCACACCAAAATAATATAACTTGTAACATTCAAATCCTCTTTATAATCACCACCTGAGCCGCTGAAAAGTCCGGGGATTGCCCAGGGGAAATAGGTTCCAAAACCTGCTGCAGCAATTACTTGTGCAAACACTAAAGTAAGCGCAACAAATCCTAAAGGTGCTAAGTAGCCCTTTCCCCAAATAGCAAAAAAAGCAATGGGTGTTCCAATTATTAGCGTTAATAATGCAGTTATAAAATAATTATATAAATGCGAAAAATATAAAGCGGAATTCAAATCATGTAACTGCAAAATATTGCCAATTAATAAGCCCAACAATTGATTAGAAATTGCAAGTGCAAAACACCAAAGGATATAAATAATAAATTTTGCATTAATAATTTTTATGCGTGAAGTTGGCAATGCCATTAAATCTTTTGCAGTACTATCGGAATATTCTCTACCAAAAATCCAACTTGCAACAAAACCAAAAATTAAAACGCCCCCCACCCCAAGTGCCTGAGTTAATAACCCCAAATAAGAATTCCAATCGTTTGTAAAATGCATCGCCTCTGCTTTTGCTGCGAGTCCACCTGCGTTTTCCATTGCTGCGGGATTTTGTAAAATAAGCATAAACACAGCACCCATTAAAGGAGCTAATCCAAAGGCAATAAAGGTTACCCAAAATATTCTAGAATATTTATTTTTTAATAGCTCGGCTTGAATAGCTTTTAGTTGGCTCTTCATATTATTGATTTCGTATTGTGCGCAGAAAAAATAATTCGAGATCTTCAGTATATAATCTTATTTCTTTTAGTGGGATATTATTTTCTACAATTAATTGAGATATTATTTCAGGATTTTCAACAGCATTTTTGTCTGAAATTTCTATGTTTTTGAACGCATTTATTTCCGCTTGAAATCCTTTATTTTTTAATAATTCTACAACGGCAATATTATCTCCGCTCTGCACAATTAATTTGCGTATGCGTTGTGCATTAAGTTCATTGGTATTGAGCTCTTTGATTAATTTGCCCTGATGTATGATTCCAATTCTATCGGCAACTTTCGATATTTCGTTTAAGATGTGCGACGATAAAAAAATAGTTGCACCTTCAGCAGCTTGTGCAAGTAATAGGTCGCGAATTTCTTTTATGCCCTCTGGGTCAAGGCCATTTATGGGTTCGTCGAGTATCAGTAGTTGGGGTTTGTGTAATAATGCCTTTGCCAAACCCAAACGTTGCTGATTGCCAAGAGATAAAACGCCGGCTTTAATGTTTTTGTATTGTGTGAGTTTTAATTTATTAATAATATCATCTATGCACGCAATATTATCAAGCATTCTTAAATGAAAATATACTTTTAAATTTTCATAAACAGAAAGGTTAGGATATGCAAAAGGAGTTTCAACTAAATATCCTATTTGGTTCCATAAATTAAATTGAGGATTTAATTTTTTATCAAATAAAAATATTTCGCCGGAATCGGTTTTTATCATTCCGAGCAACATTCTAATGAGTGTAGTTTTACCTGCTCCGTTGAGTCCTAAAAACCCATAAATTTCTCCTTTATTAATATGAATAGAAATTTGATCCGCAGCAATTGTATTTCCAAAATGTTTAGTTAAATCTCGTGTGCGAATAACCTCCATAACGGGTAAAATTAAAAACTAAAATTACATATTATTTCATATATCCAATGATAAACTTTTCATGCTGTAAAATTTGTAATTACGCAGATCAAACAACAGGATGTTTTTTTACTTTCGGAAAAACAAATGTACTGTTAAACTGTAATTATGGTTCTTCAGATTTAGAATTTCCAAAATCCCCTCTAATTTCGCTATGGCGAATTTCACCTCCTAAATAACCTGTGTAACCCATAATTGCCGCCGAAGCAATAGAGCCAAGTAAGGTGATAATTATAGCAATTTTTGCTGTTTTCTTTTTTTGATGATGTAATAACATGGATATCAATGCTAATCCACCGGTTATTAAAATTACAATTCTTGCCTTGTATGCCATGTCTTCGTGTTCATGAATTGCCTCGCGGGTTACACCCGAAATTTCTTCTACAACACCCTCCGCAGGCTCGCCTGTATTATATGCCGGAATTGTAAAACCTGCGGCTAAAATAATTAACCACAGGCTACTATATATTAAATGCTGTTTTTTAAACAACATCGATAAAATGAGAAATAAAGTGCCGATAAAACTGAGTATTATCGGAAAATGGTTGAGCAATAAATGCCAGTGTGCCGAGTTAATATGAATATCCATAGTCGTAAAAAATTAAAGGTAACAAAAAAGTTTACGATATATGTTTCGGCACAAATTTGACTTATTAATACATAGGTTTAAGTCCCACCAGCGTCATTTTGAGTTGCCCACCATATAATTCTTCATGTTTTAATCCAGAGGTGTATTCATTTTCATTCAAATAATACTCTAGATTGGAATTAACAAAAACTTGCTTATTAATTGGCACTCTAATAATTACTTTAACTTGCTGATTATGCCATTTTTCGTTACTTTGAATAGAAACTATGGAAGGGATATTTAATAAAGAGTCAGCAGGTTGCAAAATGGTATAAGCTGTTTCCTGTGCGTTTTGTTTTGCTTCTGGTTTGTTGCTGCCTCTTGCCGATTTATTTATTAAAACAACAAAATTGGAATCTAAACTTTGTTCAATTTCCACAGTAATATGATTAAAGGCAAATGAATCTTTACTTATGGTAAAAAAACCATAATTCTCATCTTCATACCAAAAGTCCTTTTTAAAAATGGAATGTCCATGTTTGGATTGTGCATCAAATACATTATTTTCAAGAGGATATTTATCTGGCTTATCCATCATAATATACATGGTATTATTTGTTGGTTGGGCGATTTCAATTTTTTCCGTTACCTGTATTTCTTCACGAAACTGCCGTCCTGTAGTGATACCTAAATATATTACTGTAAATAAACTCACTGTCCACAAAAACCCTAAAAATAGACTTACGTATTTTGTTTTTTTCTTAATTCCAACTAAGTATTTTACACTCGAAAAAATAATACCTATTAGGGGAATAATTAATAACGCTATAGCACAAGTAACCAATAACCAAGCTTCCTGGCTTCCTCTCATAATATTATTTCCTAAAAAATCTATATCAGAAAATTGGTTTCCCCAATTTGTAAATAATTCAATTGAAATAACAACAACAATGAGTAAACAAACAACAAGCAAAGCAAAAGCAAATACGCGCGTAATTCCCTGCACAACAGGTTTTACAGTCATCGCTGCGCTTTCTATAAAGTCACCAGCGTTTTTTTTTGACTTATTCATATTCTCGCGCGAAAAAGTTTGTTTCACTTCTTCACCAAATTCATTTACTTTGGTTGTAAATTGTTTTGCTCCTTCTTTTATTGTTTTTTCTATATTATTGATATCCACTTTTTCGCCGCGCATTTCCAAGCGTTCGGCAGTAGTTTTTGCTTCGGGAATAAGTATCCAAAGAATAATATATAATAATAATCCTGTTCCAAAAAATAGAAAGCTGATAAGAAATGCTAAACGCATCCATAGCACATCAATATCAAATTTTGCAGCAAATCCTGAACACACTCCGCCCAACATACTTGTTTCTTTATCGCGATAAAATTTAGAGCCACCCGATTTTTTTTCGTGATGCGCATGTGTGGGTTCATCTTGGTGTATACCACTATCGTAATCTTCGGGTTTACCCATCACAACAATTACTTCATCAACATATTGATCTGTTATTGCGCCGCGTTCTCCTACTTTTTCAATAAAGAGTTCTGCAATACGCTGTTCTATATCTTTTATAATTTCTTCACCATCTGGTATTGTATTATATTTTCTTCTGATACTATTTAAATAGTTATCGAGTTTTTGGTAGGCATTTTCATCTATCTGAAAAACCAGACCGCCGATATTTACATATAATAATTTATTCATTGGAGTTAGGATTTAAATGTTTAGAGTTTACAGAAACAGCATTCGATAATTCGAGCCATGTGGTATTTAATTCGGTTAAAAATAATTTGCCCTTATCAGTTAACTGATAATATTTGCGGGGTGGTCCCGAATTACTTTCCACCCATTTGTAGCTAAGAAGTTCCATTGTTTTTAGCCTATTTAATAAGGGGTAAACTGTTCCTTCAGCTACAAGTAAATTACTTTCTTTTAATCTACTTATCACATCCGTAGGATAAATTTCACCCTCACTTATTATTGCCAAAATACAGAACTCGAGCACACCTTTTCGCATTTGAGCCTGAGCATTTTCTATATTCATGATGCAAAGATATGGCATAACTTTGAACTATGCAATACATAGTAGCATGTTTTTAATGGTAGTAGGTGTTATAATGGGTTAAAATGCTGTAAAATCAACCATTTCGGAGATACAAATATTTTTCTTAGCTTTCGAAAAATTATGAAAACCACTTCAATTCTTATTCTTTCGAGCCTCTTATTGGCAAATACTACACTTTTTTCTCAGGCACCATATATGCCTTATCGCACAAATAACTCCGTTACACTAGACGGAATAATTGATGAACCTGAATGGTTATTGACACCAATGGAATCTGCTTTTGTTCAAGAAGGTCCAAATCCGGGCGAAAATGCGACTGAAAGAACTGAAGTGCGCATTATGTATAACGATACCTATTTATTTGTAGCAATAACATGTTTTGATTCCGAGCCCGATAAAATTATCCGTTTAGAAATGGAGAGAGATTTTCCTTTAGGGCAAGACGATGGTACAGGTTTTACTATTGATCCATATCACGATAAAATTACAGGAATTGATTTTGTTGCCAATACTCTTGATGCGCGATGGGACGCGCAAGTTACACGCGATGGCGATGGATTAAGTGAATCTTATAATACCTTTTGGGAAGCCCGAACGGCTATTACAGATTTTGGTTATTCAACGGAATATCGCATTCCATTTTCTTCATTGCGTTTTGAACAAAAACCGGAGGTAATTATGGGTTTTAGAGTAGCGCGATTAATTAAAAGAAAAAACGAATTAATTACGTACCCTAAATGCGATATAAATACAAGTTCGATGTGGACCAATATTTCTTTTGCCCGTGAAATTGTTTTCAAAGATTTAAAAAGTAGAAATCCTTTATATATCAGCCCTTATATTATTGCAAACTACAACGAACAAAATATTTTAAATGTAGACGGAACTGGATATGATCATGTATCAAATTTTATGTCGCGTAAACAATTTTCTGATAACGAAACGCTGGATAAAATAATAAGCAATATTGGTGTTGATGCCAAATATGGTATATCAAAAAATCTGACATTAGATTTGACAATTAATACAGATTTTGCACAAGCTGAAGTTGACGACCGCATTATTAATCTTTCGAAGTATGAAGTAAATCTACCTGAAAAACGCAGCTTCTTTTTGGAATCGGCAAACCAATTGAGTTTTGGATTTCCTTCCGGCAACGAATTATTTATTACTCGCAGAATTGGCAACGAAGAGGGAGAAATTGTACCAATTTTAGCAGGCGTACGATTAACAGGCAAAGTAAACGATTGGCAAATTGGCGCATTAAATATGCAAACAACAGGTATTGAAGCTGCAGGCATTTCTCCGCATAATTTTACTGTTTTACGCACGCGGCGCGATATCGATTCACTGGGAAGTTTTATTGGAGGAATTATTGCCAACAGATGGAATACCGATACTTCGCATCTTTCAAATCAATCGTTTGGATTAGATTTTGTTAAACGATTAAATCAACAATTAGCTATTGAAGGTGGAATTGCAAATACGCTTGAAAATTTTGAAACGGAGAGCTTTGAAAAAAGTTTATATTTCCATGTAGGACTTTTCAAATCTGCAACTACCGGATTTATTTACAGTGGAACTGTTGATCTTGTGGGTGAAAATATTAATCCAGTTATGGGATATATTGATGCCACCGATTATGGCTCAGCAAACGGAAGTATAGAATACAGTTGGAACCTAAAAAACAATAAATATTTGAATTATTATTATATAAAAACAAATGAAACATACCGTTGGAAACTCGCCTCCGGAAATACAGAAACTATAGCATCACAATTATTAACCGGTATTAATTTTAAAAATGGTGCTTCTATCGAATTAACTTTATTGGATTATAAACAAGACAGTTTATTTTTCGATTGGCAAATAGATAATCGCAATGCAATTTCTGCAGGCGTATATCAAATGTTGAACAATGCAATATCTCTAGTATCGCCTCAACAATCAAACTATACTGCTTCAGTTTACGTGTCGTACGGTGGATTTTATGGCGGGAAACGCATTTTTATTTCCCCCGATTTTACGTATTGGATTAACAAACATTTAAATGTTTCGGCTACATACGAATATAATCATATCAATTTTGACACCTATTTCGAAGAAGTAAAAAATACAACGTACGAAAGTAGTCTCTTGCGCTTTGGTGTAAATTATAATTTCAGTACGCGATATTCCCTTAAATCCTATTTTCAGTTCGATGATTTAAGTCACCAAACGAGCACAAATTTCCGTTTCCGTTATAATCCAAAAGAAGGAACCGATTTATTTATTGTGGTTAATCAAGGATTAAATAATGCACGCACCCGACTTGATCCTAAATTGCCTTATATCAATAATCAAGCTATTACAATAAAATTCACCAAAACTTTTGGCGGCGAATAACTCAATTTTATTCCAAAGCCAAACCCGGCATATCCACTTTTTTAATTACCCACCATGCATGGTCACATTCGAGCACAAATTTACCATTACCTTTAAAATGCAGGGTTTCTTTTAATTCAGTTGTTGCGTTATAATCCACCTCAAAATTTACAAATGCAATTGTTTCATCGTGCTCGGGTGTATCTAATTTAAATTTTAATAATGCTCTTTGTGGAAAGGCTTCAAAAAAATGAGTTAAGGTAGCCGATAGCTTTTTTTTGTGTGGCGAATTTTCATTTAGTATTAAATCAGAACTTTCAAATACAAACTCATCGAAACGTTCAGCACCCGGATATTCCTGTCTGAATATATATGCAATAAAATCATTACACCTTCTTTCAATATCATATACATGATTGGGGTGAAATTCTTCATAAATAAAATTAAGCGTCCAACCCGGTAAACGCATATTATCAATTAATTCCACAAATAATTCTTCCGTTATAAAACGATAGATCAATTGCATTTTATCCGGATATTCGGCTAGCACATTTACCACAATGCCATTTTCTTCAAGTAATTCAACAAGGCGGATACTTTCTTCTTTTAATTTATCTATTGTTAAATTATCAGCCGAGAGAAAATTAGGTTTTCCAACATATTCAAAAAGCGAAATTTGAGTGCGCTCAGCAAATTGTTTTTCAAAAGCCAACACATTATCTAAAAATGCACCTTCTATGTCGGGAGGTATTTCGGAAGGCGAAATAATAAATTCCGCGCCATGTTGTATTTCGAGTTTTAATTTTTTTACTTCATTTTCTGCACGCAATTCTTCTGCATGCGAAACATTTGTTTCGTTTTTTTTGGGCATAACATCATATTTAAAGCTAATCTAAAAAGCTTTCCATAACAAATGCAATATCCCATTCAATTACCCGCTTAAAACATGTCTTTATTACAATCAAATTAAAGTGTTATAAATAAATTACAACAGAAGAAGAATACAGATGGAGGATTTTAAAAGTATATAAACGCTTATAAACGATTAACACACTTATTTTTTCTGTTGTTTTTTTATCCCCCTTACAATTTAATTTTTACTCCACAATACAATGTTTCTATTTTTTGCATTAAAGATTCTAAATTCAATATACTCAACTATTTTTCCTAAAATGCAAACCCAATTATCTTATTAAAATAACAATAAAATCACAAAAATTTAACAATAATTTTGATTTTTTAACTTATATCCGTATTTTTAGTTAAAATAATAAATACTATGAAAAAAACGATACTAAAAAATTCTTTACTCGCGATTATGCTGGCAACTACAAGCGTTGTTTTTGCACAAATCGATCCGCCTTGTATGATACCTGGCGCTACATTATGCGACAATTTAGATGCCTATACACCTGGTGATGCATTAGGCCCTGGCGCCTCATGGTGGTCAACTTGGGATGGCATTGAAGGAACATCAGAAGATGGCACAATTAGTACTGATTATGCTTATTCAGGTGCAAATTCTGCATTAATTCCCGAAGGTGGAACCACCGACGTAATCCTAAAATTAGGCGAAATTGCTTCCGGAAAGCAACGTCTTGAATGGCAAATGTATATTCCTTCGGGAAAATCAGGTTACTATAATATTCAGGACACTGAAGTGCCCGGAGTTTTATGGAACCTTGAAGTGTATTTAGGAGATTTAACTGAAGGTACAGGCGAATTTGCTGTAATTGCTCCCGGCACAACATTTTCGTATCCGGTTAACCAATGGTTTAAGATAGAGCATGTAATTGATTTGGACGCAAACACAATAGAAATTTATATTGACGGCGTTTTGGCTCTAAGCGATGCGTTTACCGGCAAACTTGGAAGCATTGACTTCTATTCTTTTAGTGCAAATAATAGATTTTATTTAGATGATGTATTGTTCGAAGAAGTTATACCTGTTGAGCCTTGTGCAATTCCGGGTGCAATTTATTGCGATAATATTGATACTTATGCTGTAGGCGATTATGTTGGCCCTTATGCCGATTGGTGGTCTACTTGGGATGGTGTTGAAGGTGGCACCGAAGACGGAATAGTAAGCGATGATTATGCCTTTTCCGGTGATAATTCAGTGCTAATTCCCGGAGGTGGCGTTACTGACGTTATTTTAAAATTAGGCGATAAAAGTTCAGGTAATTACCAACTCGAATGGCAAATGTATATTCCTTCCGGAAAATCAGGTTACTATAATATTCAGGATACAGAAGTTCCCGGCGTTTTGTGGGATCTTGAATTGTATTTTGGAGATATTACCGAGGGCACAGGCGAATTTACAGTGCCGGCTGCAGGACCAACATTTTCTTACCCGGTTGACCAATGGTTTTTGGTTAAACACTTAATTAATTTAGATGCCAATACCATTGAAGTTTGGGTTAACGGAGTTATGGTGTTAAGCGATGCCTATATCGGCAATTTAGGAGGCGTAGATTTTTATTCTGCAAGCGGAACAAACGGATGCTACCTTGATGATATTTATTACACAGAAGCTTTAGCACCTGAACCTTGTGCAATTCCGGGTGCAGTGTTTTGCGATAATATAGATACATATACTGCGGGCGAATATGTTGGCCCTTTTGCAGAATGGTGGTCTACTTGGGATGGTGTTGAAGGCGGAACTGAAGATGGTATAGTAAGTAACGATTTTTCAGTTTCGGGCGAAAATTCGGTACTCATTCCTGAAGGCGGAACTGCAGATGTAATTTTGAAATTAGGCAACATCAGCGAAGGAAAATATCGTTTAGAATGGCAAATGTATATTCCGTCTGGAAAATATGCATATTATAATATTCAAGACACAGAAGTTCCTGGTGTGCTTTGGAATCTTGAATTATATTTTGGCGATGTTACTGAAGGCGTAGGCGAATTTACAGTGCCGGTTGATGGACCAACATTTGATTATCCGGTTGATGAATGGTTCCTTGTTGAACATATTATAGATATGGATGCAAATACAATAGATGTGCATATTGCAGGGGTTCTTGTATTTAGTGGTGAATATATAGGTAATATGGGCAGTATCGATTATTATTCAATAGGTGCTAATAACCGTTGTTATTTAGACGATATTTTATTAATAGAAGAAGCTGGTGGAACACCATCAATTTATTATATTGATGCAGACGACGATACCTATGGTAATCCTGCTGTTTCAATTATAGTAGATGGCCCTGCGCCTGTTGGTTATGTTGCAGATAATACAGATTGCGACGATACCAATGATGCAATTTATCCGGGTGCGCCAGAAGTTTTAAATGGCCTCGACGACAATTGTAATAATCTAATAGATGAAGGCATTGCAATCAACGAAATCTCATCTACTTTATATATGAATATTTTCCCTGTTGCCTCTAATGGTAATTTTACAATTGAAATGATTAATACATCACTTCAAAACACAACAGTGTTAAATATTTATAACAACGCAGGTCAAATTGTATATACAGAATCAATTGCATCTGCAAGCGGAAAAATTGTGAAGACAATCAACATTTCTTCACAAGCTTCCGGCATTTATCAGGTTCAATTAATTTCAGGTAGCGATTTATTAAACAAACAAATTGTAATCCAGAAATAATTAATTCTCAATATAATTAAATAGGTTGTCTCACATCGAGGCAACCTATTTTTTTTGCAGTAGCTATATTATTCACAGGGCTAAATGAGTGATGAGTAATGAGAAATGAGTTTGCATTTGGAGTGGAATTTTATTTTGAAATTCTTTTATTACAATCAAATATCCGTTCGACAATCAAGTTCTTTGCTTACTCACCACTCACCACTCACCACTCACCACTCAACATAATAAATTTTCTCCATCCACCTCAAATAATCCACCAATAACCCCATTTTTTTACAACACCTTCTTCTACCCAAACAAAAAGATTACGTGTTGGATATACCCAAATAGATGCTTCCGATTCTAAAATAATGGAAGTGGGTTTGCCGTATGTTTTTTCAAGGTCGCCAGAGTTTAGTCCGTTTTTTAATCCTGTGGAAGTTATCAAATTTGAACTTGTTTTCGACACTATAAATCGCAGTTTATTTGGTGCCGGTTTTGTTGAAGGACGTATATAATAGACAATATAATCGGCGAGTGTATCTGTATATAAAACGGCCTTTTCATTTTGTATGTCAATTCTTCCTGCGCGATTTGCTGTCAGTTTATCAAGATATTCAAATGCAGGAACTGCATATATATATTCGTTTGTATCTGAGGTAAAATATGCAATGTCTTTCGTTTGTTGAGAAATACCGAGCCTATCAATTTTATGACTCAATAACTGCAAATTATAATACGCTGTAGAGCTGCCTTTATCAATTGCTTCTGCAAATAAGGTTTGCATTTTAGTAATATTTTTTGTGTGCTCAACAATTGCTTCCATTTCGTATACAGCCCAAATGAGTGAATGCTTTTCGCCCATAATGGATGATGCATTTGAAAGATAATCGGATGCTGTTCCGTATTTTTCTTTTAAAAAAGATACAATAGCAAGATTAATATAAGCAGGATAAAAATTCTTATCTATTTTAATTGCATTAGAAAATAATGACTCTGCTTCTTCTAAATTATTTTCCATTAATGCAATTGTTTGAGAATCGTTCTCAGTAGCGTCACCTCGCGTAGATTCGTTGCTATATAACATACTTTTTGATTCCAGCATAAATGGAAAATGTATTTGCTGAATACTGTCGCTAAAATATTGCAAAACCTGCAACACTTTTGTTAATCCCGAATTATTATATAATTCTTTTGTTTGAATTTTATTTGCCAGAATATCATCATAATAATATCCGCTCAACTGAGCCAGCATAGATTGTTGCTCACCTCCATACACTTGTGCAAGGGTGAGCAACAAATTGCCGGTTTCGAAAGAAGGTATTAATCTTAAAATATTTTTTTTGGCATCAATCGCAATTGTTTTTCTTTGGAGCAACGAAGGATAACCCGGAATTTGTTCTTCAAGTTTATACCAACTATAAATACTGTCTAATACCTGCGAACCAATTTGCAAAGTTTTATATCCCGCTGCAAAAGCATAATACATGCCGTACTCATCGGCTTGCGTTTCATACAATTTCATGCTCGACAATGTTTTTCCGGAGGTTTCTATTAAACTTCCCCAATCAAGATCGGCATAAGAAGATCCAAAATTTTCTGTCCAAAAATGATTGCTGTAATAATGCGTTAATTCATGTGCCAAAATATGAGCCAAAGCATTTGCCGAATCTTTTCCAAAACTTCTGCAATGTATTATTAATCCCGAACCCACTGTTATTTCACCGTTGTTATTTGTTTTGGCGATAACATTATCAGAATTAATAATTACTAATTGTGGCTTTGCCGGAGTGGATTGATTAATTGTTTTTACCAATTTATTAAATACGCTATACGCATAATTGTATTCCGCTTTATTTTGCGCAAAACTTGTGCTCAAAATCATACAGAAACAAACAACTAATATGTGCGGCAAATACTTCATTGCAAATTATTTCGAATCATTTATTTTTAATTCTACACGCGGATTATCTCCAAATTTTTCAGGTGTTAACTGCATATTCATCGTATCTGCTGATGGTGCGATGTCGCGAATTTTTTTACCTTTTTGGTAATACTCAACTACAATATTTTTTGAAGGATAGATATAAATTGAATATCCATCAACCAAACCATTTGCATAATCACCAATCATAATTCCGCCGTCGGTAAACATGGCTTTAAATACCCCGTTTGGTTTTCCTTGTTCAAAATATCCGGTTTGTTTAGAGCCGTCGGTAAATACCCATGTGCCGTAACCATGTTCAAGAGCGTCTTTAAATTCGCCATTGTAAATTAATCCACTGCTGTATTTTTTACTCCCTTTTCCATTTAAACAATCGCCTGATAAACAATCGGCAGTTGCATAATTAATGGCACTAAATAAACCACCGAAGTTTGAAGCAATTTCTGTTGTTCTTCCATTGGCGTAACCGTAATTTTGTCCGGTTTTTAATTCACCAAAACTCCAATCACCGGCTTTTATTTTTCCATTTGCAGCAATGTATATTCCAAATCCATTGCGTTCGTTATCTAGCCATTCGCCAATATACATGTCGCCATTTGTCCAAACCATTTTTCCAAGTCCCGAAAATTTTCCATCAAGGTGCGAACCGGTATAATATCTTCCATCGGCAAATGTATAAGTGCCATATCCGTTTCTTGAATAATTTGCTGTAAGCGAGCCATCATAGGTATCACCATTTCCATAAGTCCAATCGCCGTAACCTCCCACTTGTTCATCATCTTGATATGTGCATGTGCCGTAATTTCCGTTGGCAAGATAAACAACTGCTTCGCCATTGCGTTTGTTGTCTACCCATTCGCCACCGTATGCAATACCTGAAGGCCAAGTATAAATGCCATAACCATTGCGTTTGCCATTTTTATGGTGACCTTCATACCGTTCACCACTTTCAAATTTATAAATACCATATCCATTTTCACAATCCCCTTCAACGCATCCGCTATTTGCTAAAGTTTCCAAATTAGGACCTAAATCCAACCAAAACGCTTTGTAATTAAATAGAGCCCAATCGTTATAAGGAATCCAAATGTAGCCATCAGAACCCCACAATTCGCTCCACGAATTAATTACTTCAAACGAGCCTCCATATTTATTATCGTCATATCCGATAATACACATAGCGTGTTGTTGGTGCATGCCTGTATTATCCAAAACAGCTTTGCCGGGATCAGCTTTTTCTTCGTTAGATGCTTCCCATACATCTGAATTTGATATACCCATAAAGGAATTTGCAACATATCCACCAAAAACTACAGGGTTACCTGCTGCTATAGTCGCTTTTATTTTATTGATATCGGGTTTTTGTTTGGTTAATAAGAATTTTGAAACTGCTTCTGCAGAATTATCATCAGGATAGCTCGGCGGGTCGTATAAAATAAATGCATCTTTAATTTTATGCTGCGAAGCATCAGCATCCATAGAAGCCGGAATACTAGTTCCGCATCCAATTACCGGAAGATAAAATCTTTTAACCCCGTCGTCAATCATAAAAGAAAGTACATCTTCTAAAGTTGTTCCATTGCTACATGAATTATCGCCATTTACTTTATTGTAAACGTAATAAGGGCAAAATGCAAGTGCAGTAATCAGGTTGCGATCTGTAAGTCCAATTTGCATGGCGTAAGCCGTTGAGTAAGCGCTGTAAGCTGCCGCCCATGCTGTACACGTACCGTATTGGCCTTGACTTTTTACGTAAGGCGTAAATGCGCGCATGGAGTAACTGGATGGCACTTTTTCGCCATAACCGAGGTCGCTTGCATATTTTTCTTTAAAGAGTCCCTTCTGTTTTGGGTCGTTAATCAGTCCCGTGCCTAATTGTGCAAAACCTATATGGGCAGCGCATAGCATGAACATCAAATAAATTATTCTTGATTTCATAAAAATGTGATTTAGGTATTTCGAATTAAAAAAATATTTTAAAATGGATTTAACAGATATCCGGTTTAGCTGTTACCCTAAAGGGATGAAATTATACACAAATTTCCATAAATAAAAGTTGGAAAGATAAAGTAATAGCGATTTTTTTATTTGTGTAAGATTTAAAGTGCTAATGGAGGTTTTAGCAAAGTGTTATTAAAAAAAAGCATTCTGAATTTATGTATCCTGATTATTTAAGGATTAAACATCAAAAATCTTCAATACCTTTAGTACATGCCACAACTTTATAAGAACTATTGCACAATAACATTTCAAACTCAACTCTACTTTTGTTTTTTCATTTCTTTCTTTACTTCTCTTAATATCAATGCACAATCCTTTGAACGCAATTATGCATTATGCGATTCGTTGAGCAACCTTGACCAATATGCTGATGCAAAAACCTATTGTATGTTAGCATATCAAGAGGCAAAAAACAATACCCAAATCCAAGACACTCTTGTTATGCATGCTGCTTTGTCTTCGGCATACGCACAATACCAATCAGGCGATTATGAAGCGGCAGTACCTGCATTTGAAAACCTTGCTGATATTTTATTTAATAGAAGTGGCGAAACCGATAGTTTTGTTTGGGTGAACGAACAGTTATTTGGTATTTATCAAATACTGGGTGATCATGAAAAAAAAATATCTTATTTAAATACAATCATCAAATCGTTAGAAAGTTTATATGGAGATCAAGATATTAATTTATGGTATTATTATTACCTGGCGGGAGAAGAATATATTTTAAATGGTGATTATGCTGCTTCTATTCGGTATTTTATTAGTGCAGGCGATTTATATTTAGTTATAGGTAGGCCGCAAGATGGCAATTATGCGCGCATATTGGTTGAAAATTCTTCCAATTTTCTTATAGTAGGAAAATATGAAGAGTCAATTGAAAACGACAAAAAAGCGCTTAAAATTTTAGAAAGTTTGGATGAAAAATATCCCGAAATTGTTGCAGATGCATACCAATTAATGAGCTGGTCATACCGCAATTTGGGTATGCCGGATACAGCAATAGATTATGTTAATAAATTAATAGCAGTTGTATCAGAGTTAGACGCATTTACAATGGCAAATAACTTAGTGTCATCAACACTATTTATTATTAATTTAGATATAGAAGGCGGAACATTTTATGCAAAGGAAGCGGGCTTAGATAAAGTATTACACCAGGCACTTGCAATTTACGATTCAGTAAAACCAGATGCCATTTTTATTAATAATGTATACATCGCATTTGGAAATTATTTTTCAAATGAAAAAATGTATGATAGTGTCACCTATTATTATGTAAAATCGCTTAGTCTAATTGAAAAAGCATATGGAAAAAATAATATTATTTATTTAAATGGATTTTATTCGCTTGCAAGCAATTATTTAATAGATGGCGACACTGTAAGTGCCGAATTAATATATGATAGTTTATTACACATGAGTGAAAGTTTTTTATCCTCCAATTTTATTTTTCTCTCTGAATCGGAAAAGGAAAGTATATTCACTTCTTTTACGATGTACCGCACTTCCATTTTTAATTTTTATCACACAATAGAAAATACCCAGAAAAACAAGGCTGAAATATTTTATAATTCAGAATTATTTATGAAAGGTATTTTATTACAAAATATCACTTCCATGCGCAATAATATTATGCAGAATAAAGATCCCGGGATTTTACAGGATTTTAACGACTGGATAACACTTAAACAAAATCTGGCTGCACTTTATTTAAATAAAGACCCGCAATCGGAAGTAGTGGAAAAACAAACAGAAGCATTGGAAAGAAAATTAACACAAAAAAATGTGTTTATTAAAAATGTATCTGCAAGTGCAAATTGGAAAGCTGTTCAAAGCGCATTAAAAAGTGATGAAGTTGCTATAGAATTTATGTTTTTTCCTGATGCTTATGATTTTAATTATTATGCACTAATCTTGACTCCAGATTCAGAAGAACCGATTGCAATTCCGCTATTTGAAGGAAATAAGATAAATACTTTGCTTGCGCGTAATGGCAATGAAAGCATTTCTAATTATATTAATAGAATATATACTTTTCCTGACCCTGCCTTTCCAGATGATAGCGCATATTACAGTGGAGAAAAATTATTTCATTTGTTGTGGAGTCCTTTGGAGCAATATGTAAAAGATGCAAAAACCATATATTTGTCACCCACAGGTATTTTGCATCAGATTGCGTTTAATGCAATTCCGGTGAATGCGACACAAACATTACTAGATAAATACAATATCAGTATTGTGAGCAGCACAGGCGATATTCTAAATAAACATGAAGATAAATCGCTCAATAATTTTTTTCTTGCAGGCGGTATTGATTATGGCTCTGATGCAATTGGCGGAACATATGCACCTTGGAATTTATTACCCGGCACCTTAAGCGAAATACGTCAAATAGAGTCACAATTAAAAACAAACAATAAAAATGTTACACTGGTCTCTAATTCAACGGCAACAGAAAACTATATCAAAAATTTAGCGGCACCTTCTTATCAAGTTTTACATCTTGCTACACACGGTTATTTTTACGATGAAGTAGCTGATGAAAATGTATCCATAAAACAAAATAAATTTAGTTCCACCAAAAATCCAATGTTGCGCAGCGGATTAATATTTGCAGACGCAAATAATTATTGGTACGATACAAATGCGAATAATAACGACGGCACACTAACGGCTTACGAAATTTCGAATATGAATTTATTTGGTGTCTCACTTGTGGTATTGTCGGCTTGCGAAACCGGACTAGGCGACATTAGGGGTTCGGAAGGTGTTTACGGCTTGCAACGCGCATTTAAAATGGCGGGAGCCGAACAGTTAATATTAAGTTTATGGAAAGTACCCGATGCGTATACCTCCGAATTAATGGATAAATTTTATGGTTTTTTGTTGGATGGAAATAGTCCCGAGGTAAGCCTTAAAAAAGCACAATTATACATGAAGAAAAAGTCGTCGGTGTTTAATTGGGGTGCATTTGTGCTCATTAATTAATCCCGGAATAAGCAATAGAAGTAATAACAAATTGCAGCTTTTAATAAAATTATCTGTTTCAATTCAAAAACATACTATTTCCAATTATTTGCTATTCAGGGTAAATCCAACTAAATCAATAGTTAATTTAATTTTTAAAAGTCTATTTGATTAAGTTGGATTAAATCACACCTCGTTGAGTACTTGTGCAATCTCAGAATATTTAAAATCAAATCCGGATTCCAATAATTTTTTTGGAATTACCCATCTACTCTTTAAAATCAATTCGGTTTCAGTTCCAATTAATTTTGAGCCTATTTTGAGTAGCCATTTTGGCGTGGGAATACCAAAGGGCACGTGCATCTTTTTTCTAAATACACGCATAAATTCATCATTTGTAATCGGATTTGGAGATGCAATATTAAATATGCCGTTGAGTTGTTGATGTTCGTATAAAAATTCAATACTGCGCGCAACATCTTCTATGTGCACCCAACTCATCATTTGTTTTCCATTGCCCATTTTTCCCCCGAGACCAAAACGGATTAATTTTTTTATTCTTGATGTTACCCCATCACCATTTCCTAATGTGATTGCCATACGCAAAACAATTTTTCTTGTTTCTGGCAGCTGCTGAGTGTAAAAACTTTTCTCCCAGGCTTTGCATATATTCATGCTGAAATCGTCACCAATTTCTCCACTTATTTCGTCCTGAGGTTTGTCTTCAGCATGGCGATAGACGGTTGCAGATGCTGCGTTAAACCAAATTTTTGGTGGGCGCGTTAGGCTTTTAATTGTTTCGCCTAAAATAGTTACGGCATCTATTCGCGAATCTAAAATCTCTTTTTTATTGTTGTCAGTATACCGGCAATTAACAGATTTTCCTGTAAGATTTATGAGGATATCCGCACCATTTAATTCAGCTTGCCAGTCACCGGTATTTTTACCATCCCAAACGCAATAGGTTATTTTGGGTGTATTATTATGGTGACTTCTGCTTAGTATTATGATATCATTATTTTTTGATGCAAAATACTGCGCAAGATAAGTTCCAATATATCCACTTCCACCCGCTATAATTATTTTCATAACATTGTATTTTAAACATTTAAAAAATGCTTTTGCTTTTAATTTCCGGCATAACTGCGTCAATACGTTTTGCTAATATACCGAGATGACAAGTAGGCACTCTAGGGAATAAATGGTGTTCGGTATGATAAAACATATTGTAAAATAATTTTGTTTGCCAAAATCCGCGCATCGTTCTTGAAAATAATTTATCCTTTTCGCAATCGTGATGTACCGTCCAAACTGCAAAAAATGAGGTTAAACATTCACCAATCAACATTACTGTTACGTGATAAGAAATCCAGTGAACTTGTATTACAGTATATGTAAACAAGAGGATCCCAAAAATGACAAGCAGTTCAAAAATAATCCAATTTCTATAGTTTGTGTTTGCAAAGTGGATTGCATGCGTATGTATTTTTATTATAAAATAGGGCCCGGCCATAATAGCCTTCCAAGCGGGCATTTTTGCACTCAAAGCTTCAATATCATTTTCGTTGAGAGTGTGTTTATGGTGTTGCAGGTGATTGTATTTAACAGCGTGCATACTTGCCATCATGGTAGAACTAAAAAAAAATAAAAACCACCCAGTTGCACTTGATTAAATCCCAAGAGAATGATGTTGAGCGTTGTGCGATTGCCTTAATCAAGTGATGAAAAAAAAGAACGAACAAATGAGCGCAGTAATATATAAA
>JBBRGZ010000015.1:0-24634 GCA_038223395.1 Chitinophagales bacterium | reverse complement strand
GGTAAAACAATAAATAATAATACAATTATTTTTCTGCTATATAGAGCGAACATATTCCGAACGTTAATCTTTTACAAGTACAATGTTTAAATCCCGCGTGTGTTAAAAATTGCATAAATGCATCTCCTTCCGGAAATCGGGAAACTGATTCAAATAAATATGTATAGGCTCTGGCGTCACCGGAAACTAAACGGCCAATTACCGGAAGTATTGTACCAAAATAAAAATTATACAATTGTTTTACAGGGAAAACGCGTGGCTTTGAAAACTCCAAAATAATAATTGGCGCACCGGGTTTTATTACACGATATATTTCATTTAATCCCTTTTGTAAATCCTCAAAATTGCGCACGCCATAAGCAACGGTACATGCATCAAAAACATTGTTTTCAAACTGCAAGTTTTCCGAATCCCCTTGCAATAACTTAATCTTATCGGTGAGACTTTTAGCTATCATTTTTTTTCTCCCGACCTCCAGCATTTGAGTAGAAATGTCAACTCCCGTAACCGTTTTAGGATTTGCTTTCAATGCAGCAATCGTAAAATCACCCGTTCCACATGCAACATCTAAAATGGATGTGGGATGGTATTTTTTAAGCGCTTTTATCGCTTTATTACGCCAATACACATCAATGCCGAGCGAAAGCACTCTGTTTAAAAAATCGTAACGTCCGGCAATATTGTCGAACATACTTTCCACTTGCTCCTTCTTTCCTGCTTCTGTTTTATATGGGGTTACTTCCTCCTGCATAACGCTGCAAATTTACTGTGAATAATCCTGTTTCTGCCTCTTATTTACACACTCTGCTCAATTGCTGAGCGCTTTAGACCTATTTTTGCACTATGCTAATTAAAACAGCAATTTATCAAAGTAGTTTTGTGGATGTGTTAAAATGTCCCACAAACGATATACCTGAGTTTGCATTTATTGGTCGCTCAAATGTTGGAAAATCTTCCTTAATCAACATGTTGACGGGTCAAAATCACCTTGCAAAAACCTCTTCTACACCTGGAAAAACGCAAACTATCAATTTTTTTCTCATAAATAACACCTGGAACCTAGTTGACTTACCAGGCTATGGTTTTGCTAAAGTTTCGCGCGAAAAACGTGGCGAATGGGAGAAAATGATTGACGGTTACCTGATGATGCGCGACCAATTACAATGCGTTTTTCAGCTGATAGACGCTGCAGTTCCACCTCAAAAAATCGATTTAGAGTTTACCGATAAGCTTGGTGAAGATCAAATTCCCTTTGCCATTATTTTTACAAAAGCCGACAGAAGAAAGAAGCCCATTGCCGAAAATATTGCGCTATATCAAAAAGCACTTCAAGAAAATTGGGAAACCCTACCTCCTATGTTCACATCATCTGCAGAATCGAAACAGGGGAAAGACGAAATTTTGGACTATTTGGATAGTATTCTGGCAGCAGTTTAAATTGTATTAAAAAACAATATTATACCACCTTATTTGCACAACTTGACGAGGCAAATGAGTCAGGTTTTGCTTTAAAAACGAATCCCATGCTCAAAATATAGCCCATTGCTTCGTGCAGAGCCATATTTGATTTGAAATTCGGATTTGTATTGATATCTGCATGCACTTCTAGGTCAATCGCAAACTCATCCAGCATATCGCAAAGTGCATAAGCTATTTCGATAGAGCGACTCACTTCATATAATAACCTCTCTTTCAACGACATACGCTGGGTATTGCTTTCATTTGCAATAAGCATAAAGCCCCCTCTGCCCTCGCGCAAAAACACGATTACCGTTCCAAATTCTATTACTTTACCATATACTTGCGAGTCGGAGCCGATGCAAACTTTAAGTTTATTTCCGGCTGCTTTTTCGCGTTCTAGAATATCACGAACCTCATCAATGATGGGTCTGTTGATAGGATTTCCGTTAAATTTGCGCCATTTCATAGTAGAAAGGTAGTTTTCTTTACAATATTAATAGTAAATTTTCAGAAATTATTTCATTTAACAATAAGAAAATGTTACTTTTGCACCTTTAATTCAAAAAACAATGAGAAAAGGAATTCATCCGGAAAATTACAGAACTGTTGTATTTAAAGACTTCAGTGTAGATACAGCTTGGTTGGGAAAATCAACAGCAAATACGAAAGACACTACTGTTTGGGAAGACGGAAATGAATATCCGTTAATCAAATTGGAGATTTCTAATCAAAGTCACCCATTTTTTACTGGAAAAGAAAAGGTGTTAGATACCGCAGGACGTATTGAGAAATTCAACAAACGTTACGGTAAAAAATAATTTCATAAAAATACATACAAAACCCCTTCTGTGATTGTTCGCTGAAGGGGTTTTTCATTTAAATTTGTGCCATGAGTAATTTTATTTTATTTGATGATAAAAGGTGGCAACAATTGCTTCCCCTCACCTTTACACGTCCGGTGGCTGAACTGAGAATAGGAATTGATACCATTAAAGAAAAATGGGAAGCACATTTAGGCACAAAAATTTCATTTCTTACCGAACTGTATTTGGCAGATAAATATCCAATAATTTATTCTGATGATAATATTTATATTTTTGGTGGGATAATTCCCAACGATGCATTACTTGAGGCTATAACTAAATTGAAAATCGGCGAAGCGCTCATGCAGAATGAAGTTTTATTAGCAGCAAGAAGCTCTGAGAAATATTTTACCGGCATGAGTTTGGCGCATCACGCGGTTGATTTTAAAATACATCAATTTAAAACAGACACTACAATTATAAGCAGACCTTGGCATATTTTTCAATTGAATGATAAAGTGCTGAGGGAGGATTTTATTCGACTTACAAAAGGAAAAAAATCGCAGACATTATCAAAAACAAACACAGTTTTGGGCGATGCCATTTTTATTGAAGAAGGCGCACAGGTTGAAGCGAGCATATTAAATAGCAACTCAGGTCCTATTTATATTGGCAAAAATACGGAAGTAATGGAAGGTGCCATGTTGAGAGGTCCACTTGCATTATGCGAAGGCAGCACAATAAAAATGGGCGCAAAAATATACGGCGCAACTACAATTGGACCACACAGCAAAGTTGGTGGCGAAATTAATAACTCAGTAATTACAGGGTATTCCAACAAAGCACACGACGGATTTTTAGGCAATTGTGTTTTAGGCGAATGGTGTAACCTTGGCGCCGATACCAATAATTCTAATCTCAAAAATAATTATGGAGAAGTGAAATTATGGGATTATGTAACTCAAAGATTTATTGGTACAGGTTTACAGTTCTGTGGCTTAATTATGGGCGACCATTCTAAAAGTGGCATTAATACCATGTTTAACACAGGCACTGTGGTTGGTGTAAATGCAAATATTTTTGGCGATGGATTTCCACGTAATTTTATTCCTTCTTACAGCTGGGGAGGTGCAAAAGGATTTGATACCTATAAATTAACGGATGCACTTGCAGTTTCAACAGAAGTGATGCGCAGAAGAGATATAACTCTCGATATTACAGAAAGAAAGATACTTACACATATTTATGAGTTAAGTGAAAAATACAGAAAAGGCCAGTTAATTTTTATCCATAAATAATATCCCTCAGCATTTTATATCCGATATTTTTATCCCAAAATAAAATAAAAAAGTATGCGTAAAACAATTATTGCTGGCAATTGGAAAATGTATAAAACAATGCAGGAAGCTGATGAAACAATCGCTTTACTTGCAGAAAAATTAAAAGGGAAAGCAACAGAAAATACCATTTATATTGCTACACCTTTTCTATTTTTAGACCGTCTAATTCAAAAATACAAATCATCATCCATACATTTTGGTGCACAAAATATTAATGAGCATACCGACGGTGCATATACCGGAGAAATATCAGGTAAAATGCTCGAAAGTATAAACTGCGAATTTGTTTTAATTGGACACAGCGAACGTCGAGAATATTATAATGAATCAAACGCAACAATTTATTTAAAAATTAAGGCTGCGCTCCAACACAATTTGCAACCTATATTTTGTTGCGGCGAACGTTTGGAGGAAAGAAATAACAATACACATTTTGAAACAATACAACAGCAAATTGAAGAATCTATTTATTTATTAACAGAAGAGGAATTACAACTTACGGTTATTGCCTACGAACCTGTTTGGGCGATAGGCACAGGACTTACAGCATCGCCCGAACAAGCACAAGAAATACACCAGCATATTCGCAGTTTAATAGAAAATAAATTTGGAAAAGTAGCAGCTGATGCGTGTTCAATATTGTACGGTGGTAGTGTAAAACCGAGTAATGCAAAAACATTATTTTCGCAGCCTGATATTGATGGTGGTTTGGTTGGCGGTGCAAGTTTAAATGCAGAAGATTTTTATCAAATAATTACTGCAATTTAAATTGCGATTTTAATTTTAGTTAATGCTTCAAACAATTTCATGGAATATATACAATATCAATTTAATACTTCAGATGAACAAACTGCAGAAATCCTGATGGCTTTATTATCGGAACGCGGATTTGATACTTTTGAACAAAATGATAATTCCTTAGCGGCATATATAGAACAAGCCAAACATATTCCGAAAGAAACAGAACAATTTTTAGCCGAACTGCAACAACAATTTGTATTCACCTTTACTCACCAAAAATTTGAAGATAAAAATTGGAACACAGAGTGGGAAAAAAATTTTCAACCGGTATTAGTTGCAGAAAAATGTTTAATTCGTGCACCTTTTCATCCAGCAAATCCAGAGATACTATTTGATTTATTGATTGAACCACGCATGAGTTTTGGAACAGGACATCACGAATCTACTTATTTGCTTTTGGAAGAAATGTTAAATCTTGATTTTGATAATAAAATCGTTTGCGATGCCGGTTGTGGAACAGGCATATTATCCATTTTAGCAATTAAAAAGCATGCCGCATCCGTTTTAGCAATCGACAACAACGAATGGGCTTATAATAATACTATAGACAATATTGAATTAAATGGAATTTTATCAGGAATTACCACCGAATTAGGAGAAATTGCTTTGATTGCAAACAAAAAATTTGATATTATTCTCGCTAATATTAATAAACCAATCATCATTGAAAATATGGCACTTTTTTTTACATGTTTAAATCCGGGAGGCCTGCTTATTACTAGCGGCATCTTAATTCCCGATATGGATGATGTTATTGAGGAAACAAATCACTTTTCTTTCAATTTAATATCCACACGCACCAAAAACGATTGGATATGTGGTGTATTCCAAATTGGATAACACAATTGCGCTAAAAATAGACATTATTTAACGCAAAAGAAGTAATTTCTCCACCATTTTTACGTTTGGATTTTAAGAGATTTAACTCTTATTACTTTAACTTAACGGCATGAAAAGAATTTTCTTACTTCTAATAACCACATTAAGCATATCTACAGTTTTTGGACAACTCACGACCTTCCCATCAGACCATGATGAATTTTTGAAGGAACTCAGCACATTTATGCGCGCTAATAACAACGAAATTGGAAAAGATTCTTATGATCGTTTTGCAAAATTGGTGGAAGCCGGGAACATTACAAGCGAGCAATTGGATGAAATTATTCAACTCAGCAATAAAATGCTCGATAGAAAAATGAAACCGATGCCACAATTTGTTGCTGTGTTAAATGCCTCAGTTGCCTTTTCTAAATCGAGCCAATTATCAGAAAGATATATTGAGTGGATGGGTATATGTAATTCAATTTTAGATAATTCGAAAAAAGGAAGTTATTCAACATATAATCACTACCTTGAATTTTCGGAATCTTTTTTTGACAAAAATGCACTCAACGAAACGCAAACAAAAACTTGGTGCTACACATCTTTTGAATATGAACTTATATTAAATGGAGAAATACCTGAAGTGCATTTTTCTAGCACGGGAATATATGCCTATACTAAAGGTGATACCCTAGTAATAAACGATACAAAAGGCATTTATTATCCTCTTGAAAAAGAATGGGTAGGCTCAGGCGGAATTGTTGGTTGGGGCCGTGCAGGATTGGATAGCACAGTTACTTATGCAAAACTTGGTAATTACCGTATTAATACAGAATCAAATGAATATAAAGCGGATACTGCCAATTTATACTTTGGAGGCATGTTTGCAAAACCTTTACCCGGCGTTTTATTAGACAGATTAATTACTAATAACGAACCTTCAAAAAGTGATTATCCGCAATTTAAAACGTATGATAAAACATTAACCGTAAAAGATATTTTGGTAAATGTGGATTATAAAGGTGGATTTTTTCTTAAAGGAGGTCAAATAATAGGAAGTGGCGATGACAGCACCTTGGCTGAAATGAGTTTTAAAGATTATAAAGGGAAGCCTTCTGTTTTAGCAAAATCAAAAACATTTTTAATTGAACCTGCTACATCTGTGTATTCAAGTGATGCTACAATTATGATTCGCGTTGGAAAGACGGATTCTATTTATCATCATGATGTTTCTTTGCGATATGATGGTATCATGGGCACTATGAATGTTACAAGGCAAGGTGAAGGGTTTTCTAGCTTAATGTTTTATAGTTCTTACCATAAAATTGATGCTAAAGTTGATAATTTAAGCTGGTCTTTGAATGACACTATTATTAAAATGAAAAATATTCAAGGCGCAGGAAATAAAATGAGTTGGTTTGAAAGTCAGGATTTATTCAGTATCAAATTATTTGACAGAGTTCGCGGTGTATCATCATACCAACCCTTAGTTAAAATTAAAAGATATTGCGAAACATATAAAACACGCGTAATTCCAACACTTGCCTTGGCAAAAGATTTGAATCCCACACTTACTGTAGATGGTGTGCAAAGTTTATTATTACAATTAGTGGAAGAGGGATTTATTTATTATGATAAAGAAAACGAATTGGTTTACGTTAAAGATAAAACCTTTAATTATGTAACGGCTTCTTCAGGAAAAACAGATTACGATATTATTGCAATTCCATCACTTACTAAGGATGCAAACGCAACTTTAAATCTTTCCAATTTCGATTTAAAAATAAATGGAATTAAACAATTTTATTTGAGCGATTCCCAGTTTGTATTAATTTATCCGATGGACGACAAATTGATAATGAAAAAAAACAGAGATATGTTGTTTGACGGCTTAATCGTGTCGGGTAACATTGATTTTAAGGGGCAGAATTTTTATTTCAGCTACGATACTTTTAATATCAAAATGAATAAGGTTGACTCTATGATTTTATATGTGGAATCAACCGAAGTAGATGATTTAGGAAATTCATTATATCTTCCTGTAAAAACAAATATAAGCGTAACGAGCGGAAGATTGCAGATTGATAAAAAAGATAATAAATCCAGCAGAGTAAAATATCGGGAATATTCCATCTTTACAACCTACGATTATTCAAAAGCAGATTATCAAAAACCGGAAATTTTTAGTGATGTTTATGATAAAGAAGAATTCTTTTTTAAGATAGATCCATTTTCCATAGAAAGTTCTGACTCAGTGGATTTTCTGAAATTAAAATTTGATGGCACGATGGTTTCCGCAGGAATTTTTCCAGATTTTAAAGAAGCATTAAAATTACAAGACGATAGGTCGCTTGGATTTAAAACTGTAACACCTGCTGGTGGCTATCCTACCTATGGCAAACTCGGAAAATATTCCGGAAACCTAACCTTGAGTAATAATGGATTTAGAGGCTCGGGTGCAATAGATTTTATGGCATCTCATTCTGATTCAAAAGATATTATTTTCTTTCCTGATTCTACATTAGCAAATGTGGATGTTTTTGCTGTAACTAAAAAAGAATCAGGTGTACAATTTCCGCAATCATCTAACACAGGAGTTAAAACGCACTGGCTGCCTTACGAAGATAAAATGATAGTAGAACAAGGAATGAAACCATTCGATATGTATGATGGTGCATCTACTTTAAAGGGAACTTCAATTGTTACTTCTACAGGATTAAAAGGAGATGGAATTATGTTTTGGGGAGAGGTAAAAATGAAATCAAATCAATTTAATTATCTGGCAAATAACGCTAAATCAGATACTGCATCCGTCACAATCGGACAGGTTACTCCCGACCTTGTTGCGTTAAAATTAGATAACGTAAATATGGATGTAGATTTTACAAAACGTATTGGTCACTATAAGGCAAATTACGATACCATAATGACAGAACTTCCTTATAACCAATATAAAACAGACATGAACATTTTTGACTGGGTGATGGATGAGCGCACAGTATATTTTAAATCTACCAAAGAATTTTCTAATTTCTTTTCTACAAATGGAGGCCAGGACAGTTTAGTATTTCAAGCTAAAGAAGGTAAATTCAATTTGAATACCTATCAACTAAATGCTGAGGGTGTGCCGCTTATTCGCATTGCAGATATACAAGTTATTCCTGATAGTGGAAAAGTGTATATTGAAAAAGGTGCTAAGATGGGCACATTATATTATGCAAAAATTAAAGGCGATACAATTAACTTCTATCACAATTTGGATAAATGTATTTTAAATATCACGGGCCGACTTTCCATGAGCGGAACTGGTATTTATGAATATATTACACCTCAAGGAAAAAAAGAAATAATACCAATTGAAGAAATTAAAATTGTTAAATCCTACGACTCTTTAATGGAAGTTGCTAACCACAATATGATGGCGAAAGGATACATTCAAGATTCGGCAAACTTTGTTTTAGAAGACAAGGTAAGATTTAAAGGCCCGGTAGAATTATATAGCAGAGACCAATTTTTAAAATATCGCGGTTATGTAAAGTTAGCAGTAAATGATACTGCAAATTATAGAACTGACTGGTTTAGAATTGATTCTTATATAGATCCTAAAAAGCCCATATTTTCTTTAAATGAAGCAGTGACCGAACGCAACGACTCAGTATATGCAGGTATTTTTAGATATAATGATACAGCAGCATTGTATACAACAATAATGGGACGAAAAGTAGCAATAAATGATGCCACTTTATTTTCTGCACGTGGACAAGGATTTTATAATGAAACCGATCAAACGTATTACCTCGGTAATCTCGATAAATTAGATGACCCGACTGCAAAGGGTTCATTAATGAAATATAATGACAAAACGGGTGCATTGTTTGCTGAAGGCGCTTTAAAAATGGGCTTAAAAACGGACCTTTGCGACACAAAAGCATATGGCACAATTATAAAAAGGCCAAACAGCGACCAATATAAAATGGACGCAACTGTTACTTTTGAAATTCCATTGCCGGATGATTTGATGAAAAAATTAGGTGAAATGTTATTTACTTCAAATGCAGATGCCGGAGCTGAACCTATTGATTACAATATTGAAATACAATTACTTTCTGCAATTAATGAATTAGCAAATCCCAAAATCGCCAACAAATTACTTGATGAGGCTTCATCAAAAGGATATCTAGAAAAGCCTAAAGATTTTCCTGTAACAATATTTATGTCGGGCATTAAAATGATATGGGATCCAGCAACACGTTCATTTCATACAACAGGTTCCGATGGCGAACTCATTTGGTTTGGTGACGAAGCATTTAATCAACATATAAAATGTTATGCCGAATTTGGTAAACGCAGTGGTGGAGATTATTTTACGTTATATTTTCTTACCCCGAGTGAAGATTTTATTTATATTCACTACAAACGCAATCAATTAAAATTATTTACTTCGCGCGAAGATTTAAATGCTGAAATATTCAGTTATGATAGTAAAAAGCGATTAATTGAAACCGATAAAGGTAATATGGTATTTATGCTGGAAGGTAAAAATGCTGTTAACCAATTTGTACAGGATATGCAATATTATGAAGGGTTGAAGGAGAATAAGTAGGACAAGGGATATGGGATATGGGACTTGGGACTTGGGATAGGATGAAAATAATCCCATTACAAATAAATATTATTAAAACTAAGGATTAAAAAATATTTATAGAATTATTACTTTCGAGTTAATGAATAAAAACTGCAAATATTAAATAAATTTATTTGAAAAAATGCGCCTTAGCATTTTTGCAAGAAAAAAATATTTAACATTATGACGCTTAGGCGTATTGAATTATCCAAATTCAGCAAGATATAATAATAATATAAAAGTTAAATACCAGAATAATTAGGAAGGATAACAAAGAAAAAAAAACTTTAGTCCCTTGTCCCACCTCACAAATCCCTTGTCCTACGTCCCAAATCCCTTGTCCCATATTTATTATAAATATCCCACACAACAATTCCAGCGCTTACCGCAATATTTAAAGAATGTTTAGTGCCAAATTGTGGAATTTCTATCCAGTTATCGCAAAGTTCTAAAACTTCTTCGCTCACTCCGGTAACTTCATGTCCAAAAACAAATGCATATTTTTCTTCATGCTCCGGTTCAAAAGCGCTTAACAAAATACTATTATGAGTTTGTTCAATTGCAAGTATTTTGTATCCTAATTCTTTTAATTTTTTTATCGCATCAATTGTATTATCGAAATATTCCCAATAAATGGTTTCGGTAGCACCCAAAGCAGTTTTTTCTATATCGCGATGAGGGGGTTTTGCAGTTATTCCACACAAACAAATTCCCCTCAATAAAAACGCATCAGCAGTGCGAAAAACTGAACCGATATTGTTAAGACTGCGCACATTATCAAGTACAATTATAAATGGCGTTTTTTCGGCGTTCTTAAATTCTTCTACTGTAAGTCTTGCTAAGTCTGCGTTAGGTGTCTTATACATAATTTCCAAATATAGAATTGTAACGAATCACATGGATGATGTATTGTTTTATAAAAATATTTAACCACAACATCAATCGAAAATGCCCATGTCATACAGAGCAATTGCAATTAATCCACAACCCAATAATATAAATCCAGCAATCATTACCAGTTCGCGCATGCGCATATTTTTCTTCCAAATACTTGCATTAATATTTTCAATAATATGGTCGATAATCATTTGAGCGCGCACATAGGCACTTTCTCCCTTAATTATATAATCATATGCACCATGGTCTATGGTATCAACTGCCACTTTTAAGTCATCTTGCCCACTCATCATTATTACAAATGATTCAGGGTTAGAATTGCGAATTTTTTTAAGGATTTCTAATCCATTTGCAGCATCTGCTTTAATACCATCCAAATAATAATCTAAAATGATTACATCAGGATTTTCGTGCATTTTATCTAAACAATTTTCGCCATTTGAAAAGATATTAACTTTAATATCATATTCGGATTTCTTTTCAAGGTGGTTTTTTAACATGATGAGATGTTTAGTGTCATCATCTACTAGAAATATTTTATACTGCTTGTTTTTCATTCTGACTGTATTTTGAGTAATTCGGTTTCTAATTGTTGCAATGCTGCCTCGCAGGACAAAACTACTGTATTAATTTTTTCCGGCAAGTTCTGCAAATTTGTTTTTTCTTTTGCGGAAAGTTCTATACTTTTTACAAGTTCAAGTGATGCGTCTAAACCCAAAAATTGCATTCCTGACTTCATTTTATGCGCCACAGCCCGCACTCCTTCCCAATTGCTATTTTTTAGGTGGTTCTGTAATTGCGCAATTTCTTCTGGTGTTTCATCCAAAAGAATGCGCATCATTTTAATCTTTAGCTCATTATCTTCCTCCGTAATTGTATGAAAATAGGACAAATTTATAGTAGAATCCGGATGAATTGCGTGTATTTTTTCGACGCGCTCGTCGGAAAAATAGCCTTTTGCCTTCAAAAGCTCGATAATTTTGATGCATAAAATCTCAGGACTAACAGGTTTTGAAATATAATCATCCATTCCTGCCTCAATACACTTTTCGGCATCGCCGGTTGTTGCATAAGCGGTAAAAGCCAGAATCGGAATTTCTGATATCGGCGCGTCCATTTTTCTGACAATTCTTGTTGCATCTAAGCCATTTAATTCCGGCATTTGAACGTCCATTAAAATTAAATCGTAAGCGTTTTCTTTTAATTTTTCCAAAACAATTTTTCCATTTTCAGCAATATCAATACGTACATCTTTCCAAATGTGTTTTAATAATTCGCTCGTTACCAGCTGATTAATTGGATGGTCGTCTGCTAATAAAATTCGGCAATCGCCTACTTCAAGGAGTTCGTCGTGCGTTTTATTTAAAGCAGCTTCTCTTTCTTTAATTAAATAATCTTTTGGCACAACAAAATCAATTTCAAAAATAAATTCACTGCCTTCATTCAATTTACTTTTAACCATAATACCCCCGTGCAGCATATCAATGAGTTTTTTCACAATTGCCAATCCCAATCCGGTGCCTCCATAAATTCGCGTTGTATCAATATTTGCCTGTGTAAAACTGTCGAAAATGGAATTTAATTTATCTTGTGCAATACCAATACCTGTATCGCTTACACTAAAAAATATACGGGCTTTTTCGTCAATAATATCAATCAGTTTTACAGTTACTCGAATTTCGCCTTCTTGTGTAAATTTAATTGCATTACTAATCAAATTGAGAAGAATTTGATTAAGCCGCAACTGGTCGCCTGCAATTGCTTCCGGCACTTTATCATCTATTTTTAAAATGAGTGATAAATTCTTTTCATCAGCCTTAAAACGTATGGTTTGAATAAGATTTTCTACTAACAATTTTATTGAAAAATATTTTTCTTCAAGCTGTAATTTTCCAGCTTCAATTTTCGAAAAATCCAATATATCATTTATTAATTCCAATAAATTATCGGCAGAGGTATCAATTGCATGCAAATAATCTTGTTGCTTTTGCGACAGTGGTGTTTGGTGCAACAAATGAACCATTCCAACAATTGCATTTAAGGGTGTACGTATTTCGTGACTCATATTGGCTAAAAATTCAGCCTTAAATTTATTAGCTTGATCAGCCAAATCTTTTGCACGTTGCAGCGCTTCTGCTTTTTTTCTAAAGGTAATATCGCGAATAATGCCTTGAAAACCGACAATATTACCTTCGGAATCCAAACGCACAGTAGAAGATATTAAACAATCTAATAATTCGCCACTTTTTCTTTTAACTGTTAATTCGTAATCTATTACTTCATTATTTTCGGAGATTATTTTTTTAAATTTACTTCTATCTTCTTTATTTGCATAGGTATCTTCTACATTCAGTTTTTTGAGTTCTTCGTAACTATATCCTAATAAATCAACTGTTGCAGTATTAAACTCTAAAAATTTGCCCTCCGTGCTAGTAAAATAAATGGCATCGGTAAGTTGCTCGAGAAGCGAGCGATATTTTATTTCACTTTTGTGCAATTCGCGCTCAATACTCTTGCTGTGCATGTAATACTTAGCAAGTAATTCGCTCAATTGAATAGAAAAATCAAATTCAGACATTGGCACAAATTAACGCAATATCCACCATATTTAAAACGCCAATTGTTTAATCACCCTATATTTGCAATAATGTTATCGGTAGAGCATATCACAGTACTTATTGAAGAACACATCAGCACTTTGGAAATACCCAAACAACCGGCAGGTCTCTACGACCCTGCGCGATATATTCTTGCCGAGGGTGGCAAACGTATTAGGCCTTGCTTGGCATTATTGAGCGCAAACATATTCAGCGATAGCATAGATTCCTGCCTTGATGTTGCAGTTGCCATGGAAGTTTTTCACAATTTTACTTTAGTCCATGACGATATTATGGATAATGCCCCAAAACGACGCGGAATTCCCACCATACACGAAAAATGGAATGTTTCAACTGGGATTTTATCGGGCGATGCGCTTTTAATTATTGCCTATCAATTGCTGTCGAAGGCGCCAAAAGAGAGGTTGCAAGAAATTTTGAAAATGTTTAATGCCACTGCCTTAAAGGTATGCGAAGGGCAACAAATGGACATGGATTTTGAGACAAAAATCACGGTTGAATTGTCGGAATATATAGATATGATTACCGGAAAAACTGCAGTCTTACTTGGCTGCAGTCTCTATTGTGGTGCTCTTTCTGCCAATGCTAAAAGCGCTGATGCAGAATTGCTATATCAAGCAGGTATTCAAATGGGAAATTGTTTTCAAATTCAAGACGATTTGTTGGATGCTTTTGGTGATAACGAAAAATTTGGGAAAAAAACCGGTGGCGATATCATACAAAATAAAAAAACATATTTATACCTGCGCTTATTGGAAAAGGCGGAGACTGAAGATAAAAATCTTTTAATTGATTTATTCTCAAAACCAACAGAAAACGAAGCCATTAAAATTGAAACCGTATTAAACCTTTATAAAAAATATACAATTGAAAAGGATGCACGCACTTTTATGCAGATATTACATGACGAAGCAATGGATAACATTTCTAAAATTCCTGTAGAGGCTGAACGCAAAGATGTATTAAAAGGCTTTTTAGATTATGTATTTAATAGAAATTATTAATATCCAATAAAAAATATCAATGCAAATTACATTTTTAAGTATTGGCAAAACAACAGATAAAAATATTGCCGACAACTGCGCAGTGTATACAAAACGTATTAAAAATTACATCAATTTGGTATGGAAAGAAACTTCAGATATTAAATCACTACCACCAAATGAAATGAAAATGCGCGAGGGTGAATTAATTAAAAAATATATTGAAAAAGGAGATTATGTTATTTTATTAGATGAAACCGGAAAACAATTTACTTCAAAAGATTTTGCAGGGTTTATTCACCAGAAACAATTGGAAAACAAAAAAAATCTAGTATTCGTTTTAGGTGGAGCCTATGGCTTTAGTAAGGAAATTTACGAAATTTCAAACGAAATGATTAGCTTATCACAAATGACATTTCCACATCAAATGGTGCGACTCATATTTTTAGAACAATTATATCGCGCCTTCACAATTATTAAAAACGAACCCTATCATCATTAATGGAAAATTTTACAATTACAATACTCATAATTATCCTTACAGTAATTACTTCGCTACTCGCATTTAATAATCCCGCCGTGCGCGGTTCTGCTTTATTTTATCCCTTTGCAATACGCGAACGCAACGAGTGGTATCGATTTATTACGAGCGGTTTTATTCATGCTGATTTTGTGCATCTTGGCGTTAATATGTTTGTGTTATATTCATTTGGAACCATTCTTGAAAAATATTATCTACCTGCAATTTTTGGGAGCTATGCTACTTTAATGTATGTTGCAATTTATATTTTGGGAATGATTGTTTCTGATATCCCCTCCTACTTTAAACATCGCAATGATGCCACTTACCGCGGACTTGGAGCCTCAGGAGCTGTATCTGCTGTTTTATTTTCTTGCATATTAATTGGTCCGTTTAATGGCTCCATCAGTTTATTATTATTGCCTGTTGGATTGCCTCCCATTATTTTTGGGTTTTTATATTTAATATATTCAGCATACATGGGCCGACGCGGTGGCGATAATGTAAATCACGATGCACATATTTATGGAGCTTTGTTTGGCTTTATTTTTCCCGGAATTTTGCATCCCGAATTATTTACTGCATTAATAGATCAAATTCAAAATAAATTATGAAAGTAGATTTAAGAAGCGATACTGTTACCAAACCAACTGAGGCAATGCGTGCATTTATGATGGATGCAGAAGTGGGTGATGATGTATTTGGCGAAGACCCAAGTATTAACGCATTGGAAGAAAAAATATGTGCATTATTTGGAACCGAAGCAGCAATGTTTACGCCAACTGCTACCATGTCGAATCAAATTGCTATAAAAATTCTTACGCAACCTTTAGATGAAATTATATGTGATAGAACTGCACATATTTATGTTTATGAAGTTGGGGGATTTGCATTCCATTCTGGTTGTTCAATAAGATATGTGCAAGGAGAACGCGGAGTTTTTACAGCGCAAGATGTTGAAGCAAATATTAATCCTGACGATGTACATAAATGTATTACCAAATTAGTAGCTGTAGAAAATACTTCCAACCGCGGTGGAGGAAAAATATTTCCTTTAAATGAAATGGAAAAAATAAAATCCGTTTGCGATAAAAACAATTTATATATGCATATGGATGGCTCGCGTGTTTTTAATGCGCTTGCAGAAAATAAGGAGGACCCAAAAGTGTATGGGAATATTTATGATACTATTACTTTGTGTTTATCAAAAGGTTTGGGTTGCCCTATGGGTTCGGTACTTACAGGTAAAAAAATACACCTCAATAAAGCACGCAGAATTCGCAAAGTCTTTGGAGGAGGCATGCGACAAGCCGGAATTATGGCTGCTGCAGGTATTTATGCATTAGATAATCATAGATTGGGATTGCGAAAGGATAATCAATTAGCAAAATATTTAGAACAACAACTCATGGTAAGCAATTTTGTAAGCGACATACTTCCGGTTGAGACCAATATTGTCATCTTTAAATTGCATGAAAATATTAACGACGAAAATTTTATTCAACATTTAGCGCAAAATGATATTCATGCATTTGCAATTGGCGATAACTGGATACGTTTTGTAACGCACTTAGATATTACACAAGAAATGGCGGAACATACGAATCTTGTATTGTCGAAAATGAACTAACGAAAAAAATATAATAAATTGGTCCTATTTAATCAGATTTTTAAGAATATTATTGATAGCTCTCGTGTTTCCACTGCTGCCACCAAACAAACTTAAAACCGCATTCAACATCCCACCACCGCCATTGGCATTGAGCGAATTTAAAGCATTATTCACGTCAAAGCCTGAATTCTGAGCCTTGTTTACTTTTTTATTCATCATATTGAGAATGATAGGCAAAGCCATTAAAGCCAATTGTTTTGCACTTTGATCTGAAATATTGAGTTTATTTTGCAATTGGTTTGTAACCGGCATTTCAAGTTGTTGGACGGCCTCGCTGTTTTGATGTGTATCTAAGCCGGAAAGCATTTCGCGCAACGAATGAAAATTACCCTTTTTAGCTAACTGCAGAATTGTATTTACAACAGTTTGAGAAGTAACATCAGATACTTGCTTACTATCCAAGTCATTTAACTCCGGTATATTCCGTGTAATTCCATCTAATTTTCCTTGCGCTAATTGAATTAATTGTTCTAACATACCTGCCTGTTTTTCTAAGTTTTGTAAATATATAAAAACAATAGGCAATAAAATAATTACATCCGCGTAAAAACTTACGAAATACTTAGCAGAACACTTTTTTTACAATTATTGCTGGGGACTTTTTACCATGCGCGAATCAAAATAAAAATGCTCGTCATCTAACTTAAATTGAGTTAAAGAAACCCCTTTAATTAGCTGTGTTTGCCAATTATAGGTTGGCTCAATCCACTCCAACTCTCCTTTTGCATTTTTAAAACGCATTGGCATTTCGTATGCTTTGTCAGGAGTAACCCATCTATAACTAAATTCCAATCCATCTGCTGTGGGAGTAAGAGCGTATTCCAACATTGGTAATTTTATTTGCCGCAAATACAGGTCGAATTCTTTCGAAAAGTCCTTTCCAGCTTTATTGCTGATGTATTTTTCTATTTGTGAGGAAGTAACCGTTTGCAAAGCAAAATCAGTTTGAATACCCTTTATAATGCTCCACCACAACGAATCGTTATTTGTAAGTGTGCGCAAAGTATGCATCATTAATGCACCCTTAGCATACATATCGCCGCTGCCCTCTTCATTTACATTATAACGGCCAATAATAGGAGCATCATTCCCAACTTTTGATTTCATGGCATTCATGTAGTTTAAAGCAGTGGCAGCATCGTATTGACATTCAACATACATCGATTCGCAATAGGTACAAATTCCTTCATGAATCCACATGTCGGCAATATCCTTACAGGAAACATTATTTCCCCACCATTCGTGTCCAGATTCATGGATAATAATATAATCAAAATCTAACCCGATACCAGAAAAATCATATCCCAAATAACCCGTTTTATATTTGTTTCCGTATGCAATTCCACTTTGGTGTTCCATGCCTAAATAAGGTGTTTCTATCAAGGCATATCCATCTTTATAAAAAGGATATTTACCAAGATTTTTTTCATAACAGGCTAACATGGGTTTAACTTGTTCAAATTGTTTTTTTGCAATTGACTCATTATAAGCCAAAACATAATAATCCAACGCCAATTTTTCGCCATCTGCACTTATATAAGTGTCGCTGAAATGAGCATATTTTCCAATGTTAAGCGTAACATTATAATTATTAATAGGATAACTCACAAACCAGTCAAACTCTTTGTAACCACCACTAATGGACTTTTCAGCCCGTAAATTTCCATTTGCAATGCAATCGAGACCTTCTGGAACAATCCCTCTAATCGACATACTATCCGGCTCATCGCTCAGATGATCTTTATTTGGCCACCAAACACTTGCACCTAAACCTTCACAAGAAACGCCTACAAATGGATTGCCTTTTTCGTCGGTAGTCCATGAAAAACCACCATCCCAAGGGGCATTTTTGGCGATTTGCGGTTTTCCGCTGTATTCTACACTTATTATTCCTTTGGTTCCTTTGAGCTGTTTTGTGGGAAAATGAACAAAAACAGCATCATATTCACGGTTGAAAGTGAGCTCTTGATTGCCAAAATAAATATGCGAAATCGCCAAATTGGAGAATAAATCAATCTGAATCGTATTAAAATCACTTAAAACCTTATAATAGATATCGTTAGAGCCTTCAATGCTTTTGTTGGTGACATCCACCTTTACCTTCAAGTCATAATAATAAACATCAAAGCAAGAACGAAATACAGACAAATTGCCTCTTAAAGAGTCGCCTTTTGTGAATTGATGTTCCTTATCAAATAATTGAGCAAAGCCTTTGTTAACAAGGGAAAATACCAACAATCCTACAAGTATATATTTTTTAATTGATTTCATGAATGTGCAAGTATATATGTATTTACGAATAAAATTCCTTTTGTTAACCCGAATTAACAAATTAGCGACCAATTTAGCATTTAAGCAGAAATTTGTCTAAAATTGACTACAAATAATCAATAAATACAGAATTATAAGCACTTTAAGGCGCAAATTGCTTCTTAACAGTGATTTTAATCTTCTAGATTTGCTGCCACTCAAAAAGACATCGGGAATGTTAAACTTTTCCGGAAAAACAAGAAACGTATATTACCTGAAAATTAATTTATCATTAAGTAATTTTGAACCATGTTGAAAAAGTATCAGCTCCTCAAAGTTTTATTACCACTATGTTCCATTCTTATTTTATTGAGCTTTAGTGGTTGCAACTCGCTTCCAGGCGATGGTGGAACCTCTACCATTACAGGAAAAGTTTTTGTAGACCACTATAATGGCTCCGGTTTTCTTTATGAATCCTATTATAGCGGGGAAGTGCGCGTTTATATCATTTATGGCGATGGAACAACTTTCGATAATGAAACAAAAACAAGTTTCGACGGAAGTTTCCAATTTAATTTTTTAAGAGAAGGCACCTATACTTTGTTTAGCTATTCAGATTGTGTTGGCTGCGAAGGTGGAATTGAAGCGCATACGCAAACTGTAGAAATTACAAAAAACCATCAAGAAGTTTCAATCCCTGACATATTAATTGATAAAAGATAATTGAGCGAACTACACCAAATATTAAACGCATTTGCTCCTATTTCTCTCACAGAAATGGAAAATGTAGAGCTCATGAATAGAAAGGATACGAAGTATTTTTTCAATAAGGATAAGTTGCCTGGCATTTTACAATCTATGCAAGCTGATTACAAAGTACTCGAAATTAATGGATTAAAAGTTTTCAGCTATAATAATATTTATTTTGATACTGATGATTTTTTCTGCTACACACAACATCATAATAAACGTGTAAACAGATATAAAATCAGAATTAGACAATACGTTGAAAGCAATCTTGTTTTTTTAGAAATAAAGTTTAAAACAAATACCGGCAGAACAATTAAATCTAGAATATGTATTCCTGAATTTTCTGAAAAATTAACTGATACAGCAAAAGATTTTATTCGCATACACACACCTTTTAATCCTGATTTATTAATACCAAAATTGCGCACAGATTTTAAACGTTTTACTCTCGTTAATATTAAAATGAATGAGCGTTCTACAATTGACACAGATTTAGTTTTAACTACTCCCGATAATAAACGCCATTTTAGTAACTTATGTATTGCAGAATTAAAAATGGATGGCTCCTCCTCAGGCTCTCATTTTAAAATTGCAATGCGCAATAATCTTTGCCATGAAGTACGTATTAGCAAATATAGTGTTGGCGTTGCCTTTATGTATGATGCCATAAAACATAATAACTTCAAATTTAAAAAACTACAAATAAACCGAATCGAAAATGTTTGACCTCCTCTTACAATCTGATGAACCCAGCAAGATACTGGATTTGAAATTTTTTGATAATGATATCTACGACTTGATGTTGCGCTCTTTGTTCAACTTTATTGTGGTATTTGTTATGGTTAAGGTGATTTATAGAAGCGACAAAAAGAATAAGAACTATGCTTTCACCTTTTATATGTTTAGTATTATTATTTTCTTTTTATGTTATTTATTGTCGGGATTAAAATTAGATATGGGATTTGCTTTTGGATTATTTGCCATATTTTCCATATTGCGATATCGAACAATCAGCATTCCGATGAAGGAGATGACGTATTTATTTATGATAATTGCAATTGCTGTAATAAATGCACTCACAACTAAAAAGGTCAGTTTTGTTGAGCTTTTATTTACAAACCTCGCAGTTGTCGCTTCTGCATACTTACTTGAGCGTTTATGGTATAAAGAAGGGCTAAGCGAACAAACCATTGAATACGAAAAAATTGAAAATATTAAACCCGAACGCAGAGCAGAAATGATGCAGGATTTGCGCGACAGAACCGGATTGGATATTCGTACTTTTGAAATCGTAACAACAGATTTTTTGCGCGATATGGCAAGAGTTAAGGTATTTTATAAAGCAAACACTGTACGCTTAGAAGAAGATCCCGCACTTGACGACGACGACGATGATTAATAAATCTTTTCCCATTTTTTTTATGTCCTTTTTCTTAGTGCATTCGCTTAGAGCGCAGCATACGGATGCTGCATTGTGGACAGGCGCAGGAGTATCATTTGATATTGGAAAAGATGCAACCTTCCAAATTGCTGAAGAACTGCGTTACAATATTTCTGTTGCTGATTTATATCAAAAAAATACAAATATTGGGTTCGATTACAAAATCAATAAACATTTTAAAGCGGGAATTGATTATAGATTATCATTGAGAGATAATAATTATAAAAATCGTGTTGCAATTTCAGGAAGTTATAAAGTAGGTTTAAGTGATTTAGATTTGAGTTTGCGGTCAAAATTGCAATATAGTTTTACTCCCGATAGGTCTGAAGGTACCGCATTGAGAAATAAAATCGCAGCAAAATATAAAATAAATAAACACTTCAGCCCTTTTCTTTCAGGTGAAATATTTTATTCTTTTAGTAATACAATTAACCAATTCGATAATTATCGCTTAGAAACAGGATTAAATTATGGGCTGAATAAACACAATGATTTCTACCTTTCTTATCTTTTGGATAAAGAATTTAATCTGAATAATCCAGGAACGCTGAACGTTATAAGCATAAATTACGTATATTCGTTTTAGAATGAAGATTATTGCGCTAACTATTGTATGTTTAATCTGTTTTGCAACGGTGCATGCTCAAACAGAATTAAAACTTATCGGTTCTAACGAAATAACTCAACCTGAAACCTTGGGTTTGCAATATCAACAAATTATTAAAACGCCTTTCTTTCTTGATTTTGCATCTCGCAGTAGAAATAATATCTATCCAAATACATTATTTACCGATGTTGTAGGTTTTCAAAATCCTATAACCGGTTTACATTTTATTGCTGCAGTAAACTCAGAAACTGCCAAAAATGCCAACTTATTTCTTCCTTCATACACACAGGGGATTTTTTGCGATTTTGAGGACCATATTAATCGCAAACGCCAGTTGCGCATCGACTTTAGTGTAAAATGACACCACAATTCGAATAACGATTCTTTTACAAGTCTTATCTTTGTAATATATTTAATTTTATGCCCGCATTAGACAGATTTATTATAGCAGAATGGTTCAAGAATTTACAAGATTCAATTTGTACTGCTATAGAAACCTGCGATGAAAAAGGTGTTTTTGATGAAGAATTATGGCAACGTCCCGGCGGCGGAGGTGGAAGAACACGCATAATTCAAAATGCAAATATTATCGAAAAAGGGGGAGTTAATTTTTCAGAAGTACATGGCATTTTACCTGATAAAATTACAAATGCGTTACAAGTGCAAGGCAATGATTTTTTTGCAACCGGAGTATCTATCGTTTTACATCCCTTTAGCCCCATGTTGCCAATTATACATATGAATGTGCGTTATTTTGAGGTAAGCAGCGGAGAAAAATGGTTTGGCGGAGGAATTGACCTCACTCCTATTTATGTAAATGAAAATCAATCGCAATATTTTCATCAAGAATTAAAACGCGCTTGCGATAAGCATGATTCCGAATATTATCCGCAATTTAAAAAATGGGCTGATGACTATTTTTATATTAAACACCGCAACGAAACACGTGGAATTGGCGGTATATTTTTCGATAAATTAATTGAAGATGAGAAACATAATTTAGAAGAAAGATTTCAATTTGTTCAGGATATCGGAAAAACTTTTGCTCCTGTTTATACGCGATTTATGGATGCAAATAAAGATATTCCTTACGGCAAAAAAGAAAAAGATTTCCAATTAATGCGCAGAGGTAGGTATGTTGAATTTAATTTGGTTTATGATAGAGGTACTAAATTCGGATTAGATACGGATGGTCGAACAGAATCCATTTTAATGAGTATGCCACCCGAAGCGAATTGGAAATATAATTATAAACCTGCTCCCAATAGTGCTGAAGAAAAAACATTACTCTTTTTGCAAAAAGGAATTGATTGGATAAATAAATAATTCTAATTTAACCTGGAGAAAAAGGTATCTAATAAAATTTGTGTTTGCCACAAAGATTCAAAGGCCGCAAAGGAACAGCCAATTTATAGTTCATTTATTAATTTAAACCACATACCACAACTTTGCGACTTTGCGTGAAAAAATATATATCACGCAAAGACGCAAAGGCCGCAAAGGAACAGCTAATTTATAGTTCATTTATTAATTTAAACCACATACCACAACTTTGCGACTTTGCGTGAAAATTTGGATATTTAATAGTCTTAGAATACACAAAGAAAAACACTAAGAGATTTCGATTAATATGATATATGGTCATTTTTTAATCAAAAGTAGTTCAGATGTTTGCACAATTACTTCGTGAAATCTTCGTGCCTCCGTGTCTTCGTGGCAAAAAAACATAAGCATCAATTGCAGTGAATAAAAATGAGACTTGTAGAATCCACATTACTTTGATTTCCTGCGCGGTCTTCCACAAAAATCTTAAAATAAAATGTATCTATTGGATCCGTATCGCTGTAGCAAGAAGAAATGCGGTAGTAAGTTGTTACAGTGCCCGAAATAGCTTTGCTGTTTCCATCCACGTTAAAAAACGGAATTTTATAGGGAATTAAATACCCGGGAACTCTACTATCCTCCCAAAACATATTAACGCTGTCTTCGCTTCCCAAATCGCCATCGCCATCCTCAAAATATATAACCACACTCAAACTGTCAGGGTCCATTTCGTTGAAGTCTGTTTTGTTTACACTCACAAACTCAATACGCGGCACCACAGAGTAATCCGGCGGTTTAACACAAGAGGCTAAAACCATTAAAAACAAAATAATTAGGTAGCTGAAACTGCGCATCATATTTTTACACTTCAAAATTACATAAAATATAACTTTATAACAATGCAAAATATTGTTCAGTTCAAAAACGCAATCTTTTCGGCAACTGCCGAAACCTTTGATGGACTTGCATTGGAGCTATTTAGATACCAAGCTGCGGAGAATCCTGTCTATAAAGAATTTTTACATTATCTCGACATTCGGGTGGATGAAATAACCCGAGTTAACAATATTCCCTTCTTACCCATCGAACTTTTTAAAACGAAAAAAATACTCTGTGGAGAAAGTGATACTTCGTTTTATTTTGAAAGTAGTGGAACAACTTCAACAATTCAAAGTAAACATTATGTGTATGATTTAGAATTATATGAAAAAAGTATTTTAAATGGATTTGCATATTTTTTTAAAGATGTTTCTCAATATTCCATTTTAGCACTTCTACCCTCTTATTTGGAAAGACCACATGCCTCACTTGTTTCCATGTGTAAAATTTTAATGAAAGAAAGCAAAACGCATCAAGAGGGTTTTTATTTAAATGATTTAAATGATTTGAATGAAATTATTTTGAGTAACGAAAATCAACAAATACCAACTTTATTAATCGGAGTAACTTTTGCGTTACTCGATCTTGCAGAAAAATTTCCTATGAAACTAAATTCAACAATAATAATAGAAACAGGAGGAATGAAAGGAAGAAGGGAAGAAATTACGCGCAATCAATTACATACTATTTTAGAAAATGCATTTCATACAAATAAAATATATTCTGAATATGGTATGACAGAATTATTATCACAAGCGTATTCGCTAGGAAAAGGAATTTTTAATACGCCACCTTGGATGCGCATTCAAATAAGAGATACCGAAGACCCATTTTCAAATATGC
>JBBRGZ010000014.1:0-24693 GCA_038223395.1 Chitinophagales bacterium | reverse complement strand
GGTAAAATCCTCTCCTCTTAAAAAAATTAAGCCCAATTTCATTATTTTACAATTTCCTAAAATTTTAGTTTTAGCTACACTATTCAGTTTTTCAAACTGCGCAGTAGGTCCTAAAATTACGGGAACCTCAACAGGTAATATTTCACCCGAAATAAAAGCATTAAATATTGATGGCGTAGAATTATCACTCTCCGATTTGCGCGGAAATTATGTGTTAATCGAATTTTGGGAATCAGGGAATTCTTCCGCTCGCGCAAACCATTTCGAAATGCAAAGGCTTTTTAAAAAATATGAAAAAGCAAAGTTGGATGGTGGAGCCGGCTTTTGTATCTATAGCGTTTCTTTAGATAGCGATAAATCTAAATGGATGGAGGCTATCAAAAATGACAATATTCAATGGCCATGTCAGGTAATAGAATCAAAATCATGGAATGCACAATCTGCATTAAATTACGAGGTGGCATTTGTTCCGCAATATTATTTGATAGACGGGAGAGGAGTTATCGTTAAAAAGAACATCCTTATCCAAGATTTGGAGGATATTCTTGCCGACAATCTGGATGGCAAACAGTCTTACTAAGCACAATTCTTACCAAATTAATGTCAATTTGTCAATGATTGCTGTGGTGGCAGTATTTTTGACTTTGCATGTTTTGCACTGTATTACAATGTAGTCAGGTAAACTGTGCCATAACGTCAACAAAATAAAAAAAATACATGATACAGGAAGAAAACGAGATTTCAGAGGAAATGAACGAGGAAACTGCTGAAAACCAAGTACCGGTTGAAAGTGAATTTGCCGAAGAACCAAATATTTTGATAAGTGAAATAGATGAACAAAAGGATAAATATATTCGTCTTTTGGCGGAATTTGAAAATTTCAAACGCCGTACTTCACGCGAAAGAATTGAATTATTTAAAACCGCCGGACAAGAAGTAATTAAAGATTTATTACCTGCTTTGGATGACATTGACAGAGCACAAAATGTTGTTGTCGATTCAAAAGATATTGAAGCAGTAAAACAAGGATTGCAATTAATTGCTGAAAAATTAAAAAATATCTTGCAGCAAAAAGGTTTGCAGGAAATTGAATGCAAAGGTTTGGAATTTAATACAGATATGATGGAAGCTATTACCGAAATTCCTGCACCCAACGATGAGCTGAAGGGCAAAGTAGTTGAAGTTTTAGAAAAAGGATATACACTTAACGATAAAATTATACGATACGCAAAAGTGGTAATAGGAAAATAACATCAGATAAAACCTGGAGCAAAATTATTTTTAAAAAAAATGATTCCTTGATTAAGGAATAGATTATGGCAAAAAAAGATTTTTACGAAATATTAGGAGTAACCAAATCTTCCACTGCGGAGGAAATTAAAAAAGCCTATCGCAAAATGGCGTTGCAATATCACCCCGATAAAAATCCGGGTAATAAAGAATCGGAAGAGATGTTTAAGGAAGCTGCCGAAGCTTATGAAGTACTCAGCGATCCACAAAAAAAAGCGCGTTATGATCAATACGGTCACCAAGGCGTTGGCGGTGCAAACGGCGGCGCAGGCCACATGAATATGGACGACATTTTTAGTCAGTTCGGCGATGTGTTTGGTGAATCCGTTTTTGGGGATTTTTTTGGCGGTGGAGGCGGACGTCGTCAGCAACAGCGCACAAGAGGTGTAAGGGGATCTAATATTCGAATTAAAGTAAAACTGAGTCTTAAAGAAATTGCAGAAGGCGCTAGAAAAACTATTAAGGTTAAAAAATATGTTGTTTGCGATTTGTGCAACGGCAGTGGTGCAAAAGATGCATCAAGTGTAAGCACTTGTAAAACATGTCAAGGTTCCGGTTATGTGCGCAAGGTGCAAAATACGATTTTAGGACAAATGGCAACCACGCAAACTTGTCACACTTGTCACGGTTCCGGGCAGCAGGTAACTGCAAATTGTACAAAATGCCACGGTGCTGGTCGCGCGTATGCAGAAGATACAATCAATATTGATATTCCTGCAGGTGTGCACGAAGGCATCGAATTGTCGATGAACGGAAAAGGAAATGCAGGCGAAAAAGGTGGACCCAATGGCGATTTATTAATTTCTATTGAAGAGCTTAAAGATTCTGAATTAAAACGCGAAGGAAATCACGTATTATATAATTTATATATCAGTTTTGTGGATGCTGCTTTAGGAACAAAAGTAGAAGTGCCAACCATTGATGGAAAAGCACGCATTACAATTCCCGAGGGCACTCAAGGCGGACATATTATGCGTTTAAAAGGAAAAGGTTTGCCTGCATTAAATAGCTACGGAAAAGGTGACCAAATAATTGAAGTCCACGTATGGGTCCCTAAAACCTTATCGTCAGATGAAAAGAAAACACTTGAAAAACTAAAGTCCTCAAAAAATTTCCAACCCGATGTTAATCATAAGGAAAAAGGATTTTTTGAGAAGATGAAGGGGATGTTTGAGTAGGGGATTTGGGATTTGGGACGTGGGATTTAGGATTTTGGATTTTGTTGGGGTTATGGGAGTTGTTGGAGCTTTTGTTTGAAGCGGTAAATTTTTTTTGGAGGATTTCGATTTTGTTTAGAACGAGAAATAAATTTTCATCTGAAATATAATTAAATTCTTTTGCCAATAATAATTGTGTAAGTAATTCATGTGAAGATGCTTTTGCAATTGATAGAAAATAAATAAAATTTTTATTTGAATCCCTTCCGCTTCCTTCTGCTATATTCGAAGGAATGGAAACTGCACACCTTCTCAATTGAGCAGTTAAACCAAACAATTCTTTTTCAGGAAAATTATGCGTAATCTCATAAACATTTTTTGCTAATTCCATTCCTTCCTTCCAAATTTCCAACTGCCTGAAATTGTGCATTTTTATAATAGAATATTACAAAAACAAATATCCCCTTATTAATAAAAAAATATCAGCATCTAACCATCTATATCCGATTAAAAGCGAATTGACTTGCAATTTTTAAATCCCATTTCCTACATCCCCTGTCCCAAATCCAACGTCCCATATCCCAATTCAATCACCTCTCGAAGCCCTAACATCCTCTGCTCTCCCGAGCTCATATTTTTTAACATGATTTTATTTTGTGCTATTTCATCAGAACCAATCACAGCTGAAAAAGGAATTTTTTTGTCGTCGGCATATTTGAATTTCTTCTGCATTTTAGCTTGAACATCCGGATAAATTTCGCAGCGAATATTTTCATTGCGCATTTGGGAAGCATATTCTAAAGCAACTTTTTCTCCCGCTGCATCTAAAGGAATAAATAAAATTTGTGTAGATTTTAATGCGGATATGGGGAATAGATTTAATTCTTCAATCACATCATAAATGCGGTCGAGTCCAAAAGAAATGCCTACACCACTCATATTTGGCAATCCGAAAATACCGGTTAAATCATCATATCTCCCGCCACCTAAAATGCTGCCTATTTGCACATTATTGGAAACTACTTCGTAGATTGTTCCTGTGTAATAACTCAATCCTCGCGCAAGTTTTAAATCAAATTCGATTTGAATTGTATCAGAAGCAACATCGGTTATTTTTTCGAAAACACTTTTAATTTCTTCTAATCCTTTGCGTCCTTTTTCGCCGGTGAAACGCGATTCAAGGAATTGAATTTTTTGTTCTGCAGATCCCGAGAAATTTAAAATTTCAGATATTTTAGTAATTTGTTCAGTAGTAAATCCTTCAGATGATAATTCTTTTGTAACACCTTCAATGCCTATTTTATCGAGTTTGTCTATGTTGCTTATGAGAATAGCATTTTTTTCTGTTTCGCCGATATATTCATTTAAACCATCTAATATTTTTCTATTATTTAATCGAATAGTAACTGACAGATTTAATTTTGTAAATACTTGTTTTATAATCATTACCAATTCGGCATCAATCAATAAACTATTGCTTCCAATGGCATCAGCATCGCATTGATAAAATTCGCGATAACGACCCTTTTGTGGTCTGTCGGCGCGCCAAACAGGCTGAATTTGATATCGTTTAAATGGAAAGGTAATTTCATTTTGATGCATCACAACATAACGCGCAAAGGGCACTGTTAAATCGTATCGCAAACCTTTTTCAGAAATGGAAGCGGTTAATCTATTACTGTTTTTTTCTTGTAACAAATGCGCATCCGCATCCTTTAAATAATCGCCACTATTTAATATTTTGAATAATAATTTATCTCCTTCGGCGCCGTATTTTCCCATTAAGGTGGATAAATTTTCCATTACAGGCGTTTCTAATGGTTGAAATCCATACAATTCATACACACTTTTAATTGTGTCAATAATATAATTGCGTTTTGCAACTTCTTCCGGCGAAAAATCTCTAGTGCCTTTTGGTATGGATGGTTTTTCTTTTGCCATTTTAAATAGGTGTGCTTTATTATTATTTAAAACAAAGTTACTTATTAATTTAAGATAATCTCATCGCATGCAGCATCCAACATGTCATATACAGTTTGATACAAGCTATCGTCGTAATACGGATCAGGGACTGCAATGTTTTTTCCCGGTTCTATTGTATTCATGATGAGATATACTTTTTGTTTATCCTCTTCTCGAGATGTTAAAGAAATTACATCGAGATAATTAGAACTATCCATGACATAAATGCGATCAAATTTTTCAAAAAATGCGGGAATAAATTTTTGTGCGCGTTTTTGTGATATATCAATGCCGTTTTGCTTTGCAATTTTTTGAGAACGCGGATCAGGTACTTCACCAACATGCCAGCTTCCTGTGCCTGCACTTTCAACATGCCATTGCAACCCTGCTTTTTTAATTTTATGGCGTAAAATGCCTTCTGCAAGAGGACTTCTGCAGATATTACCCAAACAAACCATTAATATTTCCATTCTATTTTTTTAATCAAAAGAAAATTATTTAATACACTTTTGCATTTTAATAAAAAGTATATTCATAATAATTTTCAAGTTTAAAATCGCCTTCAACCGTAACTACTTTATTGGGAAGTCCGTTTTCTAAATAATAATATCGAGTAATATAATCAGGTTCTGAACCGAGAGTTAAATCGTAATATACGCGCATTTCTACCAATTGATTTTTGTCATTGTACACATAATTCATTCGGTTATAAAATTCATCACCCATATTAAACTCTTCTCCAATTAAACGATTTTTTTCATCCCAAGTATAAGTAGTTACGTCAGTTGGCACCATAATCATTTTATCGAGAGAGTTGCCTTCGTCATCAACTTCAAAACGGGCAGATTTGCCTGCGCGTTCAATAATATTGCCTTTTTTATCGTAAGTATAAGAATATTCTCTTGCTTCGGCACTTGCAATAATGGATTTAATAAGTATATTTTTATTATCATATTCAAATCCTTGAGTAATAGGAAATAAATCATAACCATATAACGCAATTAATTTTATTTTACCGTCAGGGAAATATGTAAATTCATCCTTCATGGTATCCATTTCCATTTCTTCATCATAACCATCTCCATTCGAAAAAGTAGTGCGTATTAACCAGCCATCCGGCGAATATTCTGAAACAGATAATAAAGTTGTAATACTATCTTCATCTAAAACAATTTGCGTTTGCGTTTTTACTTTTTGTTGTTTGAAGATATTAAATTCGCTATAGTCAAAGCCCACATTCCCTGGTCTTAATTGTGCCGAAATTGGCGCAACAAAACTGATTACGCATATGATGCATAAGAAAATACTTTTGTTCATGTGTCTATTTTTATGGCATAAAGATAAAACAAAATTTGCGGCCCATATTTTAAAATAATTACTGTATTCGAGAGCGTTTTGACTGAATAAATCTATAATATATTACCTTCGCACAAGATGGCGTTAACGGACTATAAGGATACAATTGTTGCTCTGAGCACGGCACCCGGAATTGGCGCTATTGCTGTTATTCGTTTGTCGGGCAGCGATGCAATTTCTATTACAAACAGCATTTTCAAGGGAAAAAATTTGGAAGGCGTTGCAAGTCACACCCTGCATTTTGGAGTTATTGAAAATGCCGGAAAAAAAATTGATGAGGTTGTAATTGGAATTTTTCGAAATCCCACTTCATATACAGGAGAAGATATTATTGAAATATCTTGTCATGGGTCACCATTTATTCAGCAGCAAATAATTCAATTAATATTATCGCAAGGAGTTCGCATGGCAAAACCGGGTGAGTTTACGATGCGTGCATTTTTAAATGGCAAAATGGATTTGAGCCAGGCAGAAGCTGTTGCCGATTTGATTAATGCAGAAACGCAGGCAGCACACGATATTGCATTAAATCAAATGCGAGGAGGATATAGTTCCGAATTAAAAAACTTGCGTTTCGAATTAATTCACTTTGCTTCTTTAATTGAATTAGAATTAGATTTTAGTGAAGAAGACGTTGAATTTGTTCAACGCGATGAAATGTTAAAATTGATAGAAAAAATTAATCGTGTTTTATTAGGATTAATACGTTCTTTTGAGCTTGGCAATGTAATTAAAAATGGAATTAATACCGTAATTGCCGGAAGACCAAATGCAGGAAAATCCACCTTATTAAATGCGCTATTAAATGAAGAACGCGCAATAGTAAGTTCCATTGCCGGCACCACCCGCGATACCATAGAAGAAGAATTAAATATTAATGGCATCACCTTCCGATTAATTGACACAGCAGGCATGCGTGAAGCGAAGGATGAAATAGAAAAAATGGGTGTTGAAAAAACCTATGAAAAAATAAAATCTTCCACCTTATTAATTTATGTATTTGATGTAAATACTTTGAGTCTGCAAGATGTAAAACAAGATTTAAATAGCTTATTAGAATCAGGAAATAAAATGTTGTTGGTGGCAAATAAAATCGATACACCCGAAGGCGGAAAATTGTTAGCCCAATTTTTCGAATTAAATCCCGATTGTTACATTTCCTCTCTCCAAAAAACGAATATACAAGAGCTCAAAAATATCATGTATAATAAAATTATAGATGCAGATTTCAGTCTCGAAAACACCATCGTCACCAATGCTCGCCACCTCCAAGCCCTTCAAAAAACCTACTCCGCCCTCCAAGAAACCGTCACCGCCATCGACAGCGACCTCCCCGGCGATTTAACTGCGCTTCATATTAGATATGCGCTGAATGCACTGGCAGAGATTACCGGAGAGATAACGAATGATGATTTGTTGGATAATATTTTTAGGAATTTTTGTATTGGGAAGTAAATTAACAATGAGTTAATTAAAATCGTCCAATATTTTTTCTAATTATTTCTATAATACCCATAAAACTTGGTTGGCCCATATAATATAATCCTTTAGTTTCTTTATACCTATTTGAAAAATCCTCCAAAATTTTAGGATCACTTAGCAGAAATGCTTCATTTTCACACAATGGAACTTTCATGTCTGCCGGACGAAAACGTGCAGCTATATGGGATTTATATTCATTTGTTCCTATAAACTCATCAACAATTGCATTTTTCAATAACTCTGCAACATCATAATATTGACGCATAAAATTTTTCCCTTTTTCCCGTTGTTCTAGTTCTTGTCTATATTTAGTTGCTATGGTTTGTAATTTTTCCACAAAGGTGTATCCAGGATGGTAACAAAAGACGTCAATTGCTCTATTATCTATTAATATAATATTACCTAATTTAGAAAAACCGTTATCGAAAGCCCAAGAACTAATTGTCCGAGGTATATTTGGTGCGACAGTATCAAAGCCAACTTCCAATAAAATCCCTTCCTTAATTCCAGCTACTGATGGCGCATAGCTTTCATAATTCAACCTAATACCTCCGCTCAACAGATTTGGGGAATCAAATTCATGGTCTCTAATGATAGAAATAATACCATCAATCTTAATTTCATTTGCTATTTGGTCATAGAATGCTTTTCTGTCCTCTAATGCTTTTGTATTTCTGTTATTTGGATTAATATTAATTTCATTATTTGGGTGTATATGTATGTCAATATCCTCTGAAAATCTTTCTATTATATCGAACCCTTTTGATAATGATGTTCCGCCTTTTAACTCAAATATAACCAAGTTCTTTCAGGCTATATAAAACATGCATTATCCAATAATCCTTTTCAATTAAACTCGCTTGTATTCCAGTTTCTTCCTCAAGTATATCTAAAAGGGATTTAAACTCTGGGTGGTTATGCAAATAGACTTTGTTCATTTAATAGGCATTTGATTTAATAAAGGCATTAAAAGTTTTTTAGTTTTAACATTCCCAAACCTGGTGAGTGATCTTTTCATCTGAGTTTTATTTACCGATAACAATCTTTTTTTTACTCTTTCTAAGATATCACTTTGATCTTCTGAAAGTTGATCCAGATTGTTAACTAAATCTACTAATAGAAACTCTTGACTTGCTTTTAAAGGGAAATCAGGTCTCTTTTTGAAATTAAAAGTGCGATTACCCAGCTTTACTACTTCATGTCGTTTGTGATTATACACTATCCTTTCATTATAAAGTTGAGTTGTTCCCACACCTAAAGAATTATATGCATTGAGAGAAGTTAGTAAAAACCTTTTTTCTTTTAAAAAAGCTGTTACAAGAACAGCTTCATCCGGTGGAGTTTTTCCGAAAACGGTAACTTTCGGCAAGTAATATAGTCCTTGTGAGAGTTTGACTAAGACAGCTTCCTCTAATAGCTCTTTCAGGTGCCTGTCCACAGATTTTGACCATTTTTCAAGGTCTTCCCTGCGGTAAACTTCACCTGCTTTCAAATTATTTCTAAAGTCCTTAAGCTTTGTCATTTTATTAATAATTATCAAATATATAAAATATTACAAAATTACAAATAAATTAGTTCAAGATTCATGCAAAAAAACCTATAATATATTGAAATACATTATTATATAAAATTTAATTTTATTAAATAATATTAAAAATGGCATTGTAAATTAAAATTTGTTTGAGGCAAAATCCTATTTCATGGGTTGAAAGACCGTTTGCCACCTTCATATTTGGTGGATATTCTGTAAGGAATTGCCTCCAAACTTCCACCTCCAAAAACCAACATCGACGAACTTAAAACTCTGATGTTTAAAAGGTTGTTGAATATTTCGGTCATACTGAAGATTTCAACAACGGCAATATCTTCGTCACCAACGCCCGCCACCTCCAAGCCCTCCAAAAAACCTATACCGCCCTTCAAGAAACCGTCACCGCCATCGGCAGCGACATCCCTGGCGATTTAACTGCGTTGCATATTAGATATGCACTAAATGCATTGGCAGAAATTACCCGAGAGATAACGAATGATGATTTATTGGATAATATTTTTAGGAATTTTTGTATTGGAAAGTAACAATCCCCCCCCTGCCTTAATTCCTATTCCCCGTCATCGCACAGCCTTACAATAATAACTTAAAAGTCATCTTACAGACTTACAATCATCTCTTAAAAGTCAGTTTACAGGCTTACAATATATTTGTATTTGTCAGTTTATAGGCTTACTTTTGTATTTGATAAAGCACTCTTTAAACGAATTATTATGGGAAACAGATCATTACAAATACAGCAACTTCATAGCAAAATGCTTATTATAGCAACTTTGAAAAAAATTACACCACCTCCAACTGGGTGGATAAAAGCGGTGCGTACTGCTTTAGGTATGACTTTACAGCAACTGGGCAACAAAATGTCAATCACCAAACAAAGTATACAGGAAATTGAAAAGCGGGAAAAAGACGATTTAATCACCTTGAAAACATTGAGAGATGCTGCCAACGCATTAGATATGGAATTGGTGTATGGTTTTGTTCCTAAAGATGGCTCATTAGAAGCTATGATAGAAAAAAAAGCAGCTGCATTGGCAACTAAAATAGTGTTGCGAACCTCCAATACCATGCAACTTGAAAATCAAGCTAATTCGAAAAAACGATTTGAAAAAGCAATCAAAGAAAAGACCTTTGAAATTGTAAACGACATGCCTAAAATTTTATGGGACTAAATATACCCAATCATTACCAACCCTCTGCAATCCAAACTGATCCCACCTAATTTACTCTAATATCCATTTTAGTTGAAAAAAATCGCAGAATACCCTATTATAATAGAAAAAATTTGTCATTTAACCTCCCATTACGAGTATAGAGGAAAATATTTGCTTAAGAATAGTATAAGAGCCACCACTAATGAAAAATGAGGCCAAGAAGCATAAAAAAACTCATTAATGAATGAACGTTCATTCATTAATGAGTTATGGTTAGAAACGTCAATTAAGTAGTTACTCAAACAACCCTATCGCCTCTAATTAATCTCAATACAATTGCAATAATAGCGATTACCAATAATATATGTATTAGTCCTCCTGCATCGTAAACGAAATATCCTAAGACCCAGCCGATAATTAAGATTACTGCGATGATATAAAGTAAATTGCCCATTTGTTTGGTTTTAATTGTGAGTGAAAATTGTTAGAATTGATTTAAAATTACAACTTTATTATATAAAATATTGTTCCAAATTATTTTTCGGCGTCCTTATTATTAATGGATGCCTTATCCACTTCAACAGTATGCGTTTGTACCCATGTTGCATACTTATTTGGCTCAATTTCGCTGCCATATCTTTTAGCATAAACTTGTGTAAATTCTGCCCCTAAATATAATATAGCTGAGGAATAATATGCCCACAATAAAATAAGAACAATTGATCCTGCAGCCCCATAAGCCTCGATTGATGAATTTCTTGTAAGGTAAAATCCCAATATAAACTTGCCTAATAAGAATAATAAAGTAGTTACAAATGCCCCAACTGATACGTCGCGCCATTTAATTTTTGCATCCGGCAACATTCTAAATATGATTGCAAATAAATAAGTAATTATTACAATCTGCAATACATAATCTAAAATTAAAATTAAATTAACATTCAGTTGTGGAAATTCAACCTGTAATCGTGCTTTTAATGCAGCAAGTAACCCATTTATAACCAATGATACTAAGAGTGCAAATCCCAAACTTAATACTAACGAAAAGGAAAGAACTCTATTTAACAACATCTTTAATATACCGCGTTTGGGTTTCGCTTTAAGTCCCCAGATTAAATTTATACTATCTTGAATTTCACCAAAAATTCCACTGGCACTTAGCAATAGCATTGCACCTCCGATAATGGTTCCAATAAAGGAAGTGCCTGCTAAATGGCGGTTTGCTACGGCCTCTTGAATTTGAAGAGCCGCATTTTTCCCAATAAGCCCATCGAGCTGACTGAATATTACCCCTGATGCTGCATCTTCTCCATAAAATATACCCGTTACTGATATGAGCACTAAAGCTAAAGCAGGCAGCGCGAATACAGTATAGTATGCAAGCGAGGCACTTAACTTTAAAACTTTGTCTTGCCTGAATCCAATAAATGAATCTTTAATTATTCCAAGGATATTTTTCATAGTGAGCCTTTTTGATGGCATGGTATTTTTATTAGTTAGGGCTAAAATTAGAAAGATTATGTCAAATAATAAGCCAATGGAAACTTCCAAATCGCATAGGCGAAAACATAGGAAAAAGCGTGCAGGAAAAATTTTGCTAATAATATTAGTATTGTTAATAATAATTAGACTCATTTTGCCTTACGTCATTTTAAAGGCAGTTAATAAAAAACTCGCCAATATGGATGGGTATTATGGTCATGTGGAAGATATTGACCTTGCGCTCATAGTGGGTGCATATAAAATTAAAAGTATAAAACTGGATAAAACCGGAGGAAAAATTCCAGTGCCATTTTTTGTTGCTGATGAAATTAAGCTGTCTGTCGAATGGCGCGCTTTATTCCATGGTGGAATAGTAGGAGAAATAGAAGTATTTAATCCCATAATAAATTTTGTAAAGGGCCCAACAAAAGAAACTTCTCAAACAGGCATAGACAGTTCTTGGCAAGATATTGTGGATGATTTGATGCCCTTAAAAATCAATAGTTTCGAAATTAATAATGGTGAAATTCATTATCAGGATTTTCACAGCTCTCCAAAAGTTGATGTGTTTGCTCACGATATACATATACTTGCCGAAAATTTATCTAATGTAAGTGATAGCTCTGTGTTATTGCCGTCAACCGTTGTTGGTTCTGCAGGTATTTATGGTGGAAAAGCAACCATGAATATGAAATTAGATGCTTTGAATAAGGTGCCCACTTTTGATGTAAACGCAGAGTTGACAAATTTGAACTTAGTAGAAGTAAATGATTTCTTGAAAGCTTATGGAAATTTTGATGTGCAAAAAGGAAATTTTGGATTATATGTTGAAGCTGCAGCAAAAAATAATAAAATTATCGGCTATACAAAACCTATTATTAAAGATTTAGATGTAATCAATTGGAAGGAAGAAAAAGAAGATCCACTAGGTCAAAGATTGTGGGAAACATTAATTGGTTTTGGGGGTTGGGTATTTAAAAATAAATCGGAAGACCAAGTGGCTACAAAGGTTGAATTTACAGGCGATTTAGACAATCCTAACGTGCCCGTATGGATAATTATTACTGAGGCATTGCGCAATGCATTTATTCAAGCATTATATCCATCACTCGAAAATAATGTGAATATCAATGCTGTAGGTAAAGACAAACTGGATGATAAGGAAGGTGGCTTTATTAAAAATCTTTTCGACGGGAAAAAAGATAAGGAAGAAAAAGACAAAAAGAAAGATAAATAATAAGCGTTTTGATTTTAACTAAAAAGACTGTCTCAATTGAGATGGTCTTTTTTTTATAGCATCACTTTAAATTAATTTCGAATTTTTCTCTCGATGAATAGTGTATTCTATTTAAAAAATTCGTTAGGCTGTGCTTAAGATAGTAATATCAGCTAATATTGTATTTAGAGGCATATAATCTTTATTAGTGTCAAAACAAATCAACATATATTAATTATAAATGACGCATAATATATTTGAATAATATTGGGATGGTTTCAAGATTGTAAATCAAAATCTACAAACCATGCTATAAAAAAAGGCTCTCCATAACGGAAAGCCTTTTATTTAAAATTTATGGTGCGATTTCAAACTATTAATTAGAGTTATTTACACCGAATCAGTTTTCATATCAATTTGCTGCTCTATTTCGTCCTTACTTTTATCATATCCCTCAATAATACCTTGATTTACATCTTGAAGTTTTTCCTCTGTATGTTCCATTAACGTATCCATTTTATCATTGTCGTCAATATCGTGTTTGGAAGAATCTGATTTACATCCGCAAAAAGAGGCAAGCGAAATACATGAAATCAAAACGAGAGACTTTATTGCCTTAGCCATATTAACTCCCTTTTTTTCCTATTGTATATCCACCTATCAATGCAATTAGAAATAATACAATAAAAATGAAAAATAAGATTCTAGCGATTGAAACCGCGCCCGCAGCTATTCCTGCAAAACCGAATATACCGGCTACAATTGCTACTATAAAAAAGATAACTGCCCAACGTAACATAATATTAAATTTAAAAGTGAAATGATATTGTTTGATATTGTTTCAATTATAGTATTGCGATAAATGTACCTAAGCATTTGAAATGTTATTAATTTAACTTTCGCTTATATATAGTGTAATTGAGGACTATATTATTTTACTTCTCATCTTAAAAACGGGGAAATTATTCCCCAAATGAGTAAAATTGAATACAGTGGGTCATTATTATTTTCCGATCCCAAACATTAAACTTAAATTGATACGAATATTACCATTTAAGTTTTTGTCATTATTTAATTCCGTATTTGTAATATCCCTAAATCCCTGCGTATACGTAACGTCAGTATTGAACCAGATTCTGTCACACACATTTTTATTCGCCCCTATTCCTATATGAGCCCCAAAATCCCATCGTTCAAACTGATTAAAAGCGCCATTATCATTTATTTCTGCAGAGGTTAGGTAGCCAATAGTAGGTCCTGCAAAGATTTTGGGCCTGATAATATCACCAGTTTCCCCAAAAAAGTAAATAAATTTAATTGGCAATCGTAAGTATGTCAATTTAATTTCTGTTTTAACCAGCGTGCCTGTGCTTAAATCCTCGGAATTGCCACCTTCATTTGAATAAACGAAGTCAAGGCCTGCGCCATAATGCTCGTTATTTGAATAGTTTAACGATACCCCTCCGGTTGACGCTAACAAAAATTTACTTTTCTGATCTTTATCTGTTATAAATGCATCACCAAAACTAAATGCGCGCCCAAATGACATTGTTTGAGATTGTCCATGCAATACAGCACATAAGAAAAATAATGCTAAAAATAATTTTTTAAATTTCATTTTTTTAGCTTTTCCTAAGGCAATTGCTGTACCACAATGGTTTTCAGATTAGTATAATTAACATTAAGTATTTTTTTCCCCAAATTGCAATGCTTTGGGAAAATTATACACAAATAAACTATAGAGTAATCGATTATGTTTTCACAATATTGCCTTTTTATAATGTATTGCTTTAAATATGATTAAAAAAGTGAAATGGTCTGAAATTTGCCTTTAAAGAGATATACAAAGTTTAATTAAACGTAATTATATTTTCGTTTATTTATTGATTACAATTAATTTAGACTATGTAATGTATTATTATTTAATCTTTAAAATTTATAAAAATGAATTCAAGTAAAACAGTAATGGCAGTTTTAGCCGGCTTAGGTGCAGGAGTTGCATTAGGTTATTGGTTCGCATCAGAACGTAACGACAAACTCAGAAAAAAAATCAGTAAAGCTTTAAGTAATGTAAGCGACGACATTATGGAAAAAGTAATGAACGAGTTTGAGGACCTTAAAGTAAAAGGCGCTGAACTTAAAGAAAAAGGTGCTACCATGAAAGATAAAATTATGTATGCACTTTCAGATATGAAAGAAGAAGCAAAACAACATGTTTACGACTTCATCGAAAAGACTCAAAGAGAAACAAACAAAGTTCAAAACGACGCTAAAAATGCAGTTAAACAAGCATGAATAAGTCAGAATTAAACGAGCACAAAGGGTTTCGTGACCTATCAGACGATTTTAAGGAATATCTTAATTTACGTATCCAACTTGCGCGTTTAAATATTACTGCAAAAGTAGCTTCCACCCTAGCTAATTTAATATCAGTTGGGATGGTAATACTTTTTGCAGTTTTATTTTTATTATTTCTCTCTATAGGTCTAGCTTTATGGGCTGGAAGATTATTTGATGATAGTGCATTAGGATTTATTTCTGTTGCGGGATTATATTTTATCATCGGATTGATAATCTTTCAAATTAATAAAAAATCTGCACCTACTAAAATGACCGATATGTTTATTAAAGAATTTTCAAACGACGACGACGATGACAGCAATGATTAAATCTAGTATCGACACGATGGCTGATTTGCGGGCAGAACGCATTCGCTTAAAAGGAGAAATTTTCGTAATCGAAACGCAACTGAAGGAAGAATATTCAGAAATTGCTGATAAGGCACGATCAGTTGGCAATATTTTTACCACTGTATCAAAAGTGGGCTCTATGTTCAGCGGCCATAAACAAGATAACGACGCTGAAGATGAGGATAGAGATTATAGCCAACGTTCACCCTTAGTATCAGTTTTAAAAGTTGCAGTACCAATCATAGCGGGTGGATTCTTTCTTAAACGGAAACGCAATCTAATTTTAAAATCTTTATTTGGATATGGCTTAGGCCAAGCAGCAAAATATTTCATGTCTAAAAATATTGGAGAACATGTTCAAGATGTTAAACACGTTTTTCATAAAGATAAATCAGATTATGAGGAATATTCATCTGAAGGGAAACATGATATATTTTAATGTCGTGATTATATGTATTAAAAAAGCTGTGTTGAATTTCAACACAGCTTTTTTAATTACTTAAACACTCACTTATTCCCCATTAAAAATTAACGCATCTTCACGTTCTGCTATTGGTATTTGTTTGAGGAAATCATCATAGCCATCGTCTGTATGATTGCTATACACACCATAAGCATCAATTGTATAACCTATTAATCCATCTTTTGCTTCAATAAGATACAACACACTACTATCATCCGGATTTGAATCACCCTCAAAACGATAAGTCTTAATTATCTTTAAATCCTCGGGAGTATATGTTGTTCCTTTACCAGCGTCAAAACCTTTAGGCGTCATTTTAAATTCGTTGTCGTATCTTTTAATACGCAACTTTTCTAATATGTGTGTTAGAGTTGTTAAATCATGATTGTCTTCCATAATTTATAATTTAATTGTTAAGAATTTTTTCCTGATTGTCTGCTGCCTGCTACTGTTACACCAACTCCAACAACTGCAATAATAACACCCGTATATAATGGCCAAGCGATATTTTCTTTTTTATCCTTGCTTACTTCTACAGAACCCAAATCAACAACCTTTTCTTTGTGCGTAAAACCTACTTGGTTTACAAATACCATTACGATACCAATAATAATTAATACAATGCCTATAGTTTTCATTTTTTATAGTTTTAAAGTTATAAAATAAAGAAAAAGCGATATGTAACATCGCTTTTTCTGTTCATAAAAATTTAAATATTTAAATAACACAAGATTACACTTTTGCCATATCGCGCATTTGTTTTATGATATTATGATCATGCATAATTTCTGATTCTTGCATTTTAATAGTTGCCATATAATCAGGGGGCATATTTAAATCGGCATTTTCCCGTATCTCTGTGTATACTTTTAATGCAGCATCCTCACCAAATTCACATGCAGATAAAATTGCTTTTCTGTCTTTAATTGCTAAAGCTGCTTTTACATCCATCCAAATGCGATATAACTTTCCACTATTTGTAGTTCCTTCTGCAGGCTCGCCCTGAAGCTCTTTCACATACTGACTCAGTTTTGCACCGTACCCTTTGCTTTTATTTGCTGAGGCATAAAAATGTTGCTTGAGGTCACCATCCTTTGTTTCTTCCGAAGCCCTGGTATAACCCTCAAATCGGTCGTTATTTATTGTGATAAGACTATTTAGAGCCTCTATCAACGCTTCTTGTTGTTTACTTTTTTCCATGACTTTGATTTTATTTTATGAATTTATTATTAATTAATTGTAATCCTGTTTTTGAAATGTTTTCATGTAAAATAGAAGTGCATTTATGCAATCTTGTTATTGCATTTGCTATGGAGGTATCTCCAAGTTTTATTGCAAGATTTTCTACTGCTTCGAAAAAGTTTAAATTGTATCCGGTCATTATTTGTAGTGATCTTACATAAGACAAATCCTTTTTCCAACCTTTTGATTTTAATTCCGGCGCAGAATTTCTCTCGGTTTCCGCATTAATATCAGAAATTAACCATTCCAATTTTAGTGTTGCTTTTGTTGAACTCTGCAAAAAATCATTAAAAACAATTTGTAATTTCATGCTCTCAATATATGGCAAAGCACTTACGATAAAATTTTTAGTAGAAATTGAACCGTGAAGGATTTCCCTTACTTTCTCTGTCAAACAAGCGTGCATCAAATAATCTTGTACATCTGTGCTAATTGTTGATGATGCATTTGAAACGATGTAGGAGTTTGAATTTCCTCTAGCATCTGTAAGTTCGTAATATTCTATCATCATCATTAATTTAAACTATCAATTATTTTTTTTTCAATTTAGATTTTAAGGTGCCTTGCCGTTTTGCATGCCCTAATCCGTTTTCCTCTTCAATTAATCTTTCGCGCTTTTCTTCACTTAAAGGTTCTTCTGTCAGCGATTTGTTATGCAATGCATTTTTTGAATGTGTAATTGTTTTATTTTTTTTCTCTTCAGTTTCGGATTTATCTTGATTATGATTAAATGGCATAGACTTTCTGTCATCCCCTTTTATTTCTCCCAATTTGCTATTTAATTTTTTCATAGTGATTTATCTGTATATTAATAATTACAATATTTATGCTATTTACATAGGAGCGCATACCATAAGCAAAACCCTTACTGTATGTGATATTTACAAGCACTGCCTGCAAGTTGTAATTAAATGTTACGTGGAATATTATGCATTAATAACTCAAATTGTAGAAAAAATTCTACTGCTTGCTAGGTTTCATTTAACACATTAATATTTTAGAAGACTTCTTAAATCTTATTAAGAAGGATGATAAAACGGCTTCCCTCATTGGTTGTGCTTTCTACGTGAATGGAACCACCATGAATCAGTATAACGATTTGTGCTGTGGCTAATCCTAAACCGGTCGCATTTTTTTTAGTAGAAAAGAAAGGTTCGAAAATGTTGTTAAAATCTTCAGATGGTATGCCTATACCTGTATCTCCGATAGTTATTTGACACTTTTCTTCCGTAGATTCTGCAGCAATTGTAAGTTGTCCATCTGCTTTGTTAGACATCGATTCTACTGCGTTTATAATTAAATTGATTAACGCCATTTGCAATTGTTGTTCATCTCCTTCTGTAAAACATGTGCAGTTGTCGAATTTTTTTATTAATTCAATCTTTTTTAATTCAACTTTTGTTAAGGCTTCATCAATGGTATTGTTTAACAAATTGCTAATTGATATTTTGCCGAATACACCTTTGTTAACCTTAGTAGTATATAATAATTCGGTAATCAGGTTATTAATTCTTGTACTATTTTTTGAAATAATTTTAAGATAGTCTTCCAAATCTTCCGGATCAGGATTATTACTAAGCGATTCTACGGATAGATTAATGTTAGTCAAAGGATTTCTAACCTCATGAGCAATAATGCGCGCAATTTTACCAATCCCCGCAAATTTCTCTAAAGCCAATCTTTCATTTTCTGCCTTTTTTCTTTGGGTAATATTAACAAGAGAACCGTGGTAAGATTGTGATGAGTTGTCCTGGTGTAAATTCAACATATAGCTCACAACAGTGCCATCCGAATGCCTCAATTCAATTTCTAAATTTGATATAGTCAGTCCTTGTGCAATATTATCTTCAATGAATTTTTGATGCTGTATATTGTTAAAAAGTAAACCTAGATTAGTGTCAATTAATTTCAATGTTTCGTAACCAAGCTGGATTGAAATGGCCGGATTGATATCCAATATTTTAAGATTTCTATCCAATAAATAAATAATATCAGGACTTGTCTCAAATATTTTTCTGTATTTCCTTTCTCTAAGAGCAATCATTTTTTGTTGTTTGAGAAGAAAATAAAAAGTAGTTATCAATATTAAAATTGTAATTAAAGAAAAAATACTGATAATAACGAGAGCGTTTTCTACTGCAGGTTTTGAGTCGCGAATCGAATTTGAAAGAGTAATAAGTGTAAATATCACGCTTGTTATAAATATCAAAAGCCCAATTACAAGTCCAATACGCAATTGCGACAATTGCTTGGAAGCGATTTTTGCTAAATTGTAACCTTTAAACATTATAACCTTTAAACATTAATAATACCACAGTAATATTAGTGTAATTGGGTAGTTATAGCTTTGAAAAATGCGAAGAACTGTGGAAAAAATTCTACATTTGGTTAATATTTGCTCGGTTATCTTGGTCAACATATAGAAAACATGCTAAATTAATCCCTGTTATGACCTATTTTATTTTGGAATTATTGTTGCCCTTTTATTGGAAGTATAGGCTTAAAGTATACAAAATGAATATAAATATAAATTCTTACAATGTATTATGTAAACAAAGTATCTCTTGAAATGATGGGTGGAAACAGAAATGTATTGATTGTTGACGATGAACCGGATATCTGTATGTTGTTGCGCAAACAGCTTATAAAATTAGACTTGACTGTAGATGTTGCCTATACAATTCAATCAGGATTAGAAAAAGTAAAGGAAAATGAGCCCCAAGTTGTTTTTTTAGATATGAATTTACCGGATGGCAATGGGTTAGAACACATTTCAGAGTTTAAACAAAAACTGTATCCGGCAAGTATTGTTATGATTAGTGCTTACGACACTGCCGTTGATAGAGCAAAAGCCTTTGCGCTTGGTGTTAATTATTTTTTAAGCAAACCCTTCACACAATTGCAGATTGCAAATATTATTTCAGAATTAACTGACTAAGAACCAAAAACCACAATGGAAAAAATATTAATAATTGACGACGACATAGATACCTGCACACTGTTGCAAAGATTCTTAACTCGAAAGGGATTCGATGTTCAAATTGCAAGCACCGGAAACGCGGGACTAAAAAAACTGCAAAATGAAAAGTTTGCTGTTGTTCTCTGCGATTTTAGATTAGGGGATATTGATGGACGTGAAGTATTAAATGCTACTCGCGCAATAAATGACAAAACACAAGTCATAATTATAACCGGATATTCTGATGTGAAAATTGCAGTTGAAGTAATTCAAGCAGGTGCATTTAACTATGTTACCAAACCACTCTTACCGGACGAAATTCTTGTCAATGTAAAAAATGCGGTTAAGAAATACCATGGAACCGAAGATCAACCCGAAATAAAAACAACTTCCGAAATACAAACTGAATCAAATAATTCAGATAATCAAAATGTAGTTTTCGGTAAAAAATATATAGAAGGAAAAAGTGAGGAGTCGAAGGTAGTTTTCCGTCAATTGGATATTGTTGGACCTACAAACTATTGTGTCATTATTTATGGCGAAAGTGGCACAGGTAAGGAATCAGCAGCACGCAGAATTCATGAAAAAAGCAAAAGAAGCGATAAGCCATTTGTTGCAGTTGACTGTGGAGCTTTATCTAAAGAACTTGCAGGAAGCGAATTGTTTGGCCACGAAAAAGGCTCGTTTACAGGCGCACTTAACTCAAAAGTTGGAAGCTTCGAATTAGCCAATGGCGGAACTTTATTATTAGATGAAGTTGGAAACCTGAGCTACGAAGTTCAAATAATGCTTTTGCGTGTAATTCAAGAAAAAAAGATGAAACGCATCGGCGGAATAAAAGATATTGATTTAGATATCAGATTAATTGTCGCATCTAACGAAAATTTAATGGATGCTGTGCAAAATGGTAAATTCAGAGAAGATTTATACCACCGATTTAACGAATTTACTATCGTAATGCCAAGCCTACGCGATAGAAATGTAGACATACTGATATTCGCAAACTTCTTCCTTAAAAATGCCTGCATAGAATTGGAAAAAAATGTAACAGGATTTTCTGAAGAAGTAGAATCTGTATTTTTAAAGTACGCATGGCCCGGAAATTTGCGCGAATTAAATAACGTTGTCAAACGCGGAACTTTACTTACTGATGGTAAATTAATTGACATCAGCAGTTTGCCACAAGAGGTAATTCACGCAGATAAATTTAATTTTCCGCAACAAGAAAAAGGAAGTAACCCGGTTGTTCCCAATAATTTAAAAGCAGCAGCATTCGATGCAGAACATAAAGTAATTTCTGATACTCTTAAAAAAGTAAAATACAATAAATCAAAAGCGGCACGCATATTAAACGTCGACAGAAAAACATTGTATAATAAAATGAAACAATATAATATTGGAGTTGCGAATGCAGAAAATGAAGAAACAGAAAATAAAAGTTAATGTAAAAATTTTCTTTTAAATTTCCATATTACCCCTGCTTTTAAAACTAAATCAACTGAACTTGACTGAAGTAATATCTCTTCATTTCCCGGAACAAGATTATATCTGCCTCCAAACCCGGCGTGTATAAAGAAACTTTTAGTTAAAGCATATCCCACATTGTAACTTAATTCAGCTCCGAATTTATATGCAGTTACAGAGTCAGATATTACTACGCCATTAAATACATTAATATCCGCATAATTCAACCATTTGTTTGTAGTGTATGTTACACTTTCGGCATTTGCAGCACTAAATCCGGAAGGCGTTAAAGTAACATATGTTAATCCTGTAAGTAAATAAATTTCCTGAAAAGCGTCACCAATTTTATAATCTAATCCAATATTATAATTCATTGGTAAGGGAATAAAAGAGATCGGTTTACTGTAATATATTTCTGCACCAACTGCGCGCGATAAATCTGCTTTGTAAACATTATCCTCCAAAAACTGAGACGCGTTTGTACCATTTATTGAAATAAATTGGGCAGATACAGAATTGATTAAAAATATAAATAGGATAGGGCTTATTACTTTTTGAAGCATCATAACCAAACGTAATCTTAAGAGTCTTTATTTTTAAATTGCCACAGAAAACTACGTAATGCCAATAAGATATATCCAAGTAATATATATTCTACAAAACGGATTCCCATTATTACAAACAAATTTATTGTTTTAACGGGTGCTCCCGCTTTATCGTAACAAGTAAAATCCTGCTGTATATATGTTGTACCCGGTACCGGATTAGAAACATTTTCCATTCTGCTTAATTTACTGCCATCCGCGCAGAAACAAACTTCAATAGGTTTATTGTAAATATAATTTCCTGTTTGATCTATACTTGCTCCCATTAATGCAAAAAAAGCAAGAGCAACCCCTGTAAACATTGCGCCGTTTTTTTCCGGTTTGCGCAATGGTAAAACACCAAAACCAATCATTCCACAGGTCAATAAAATTAAACTGGCAACGCCTTCAATTGTTGCTATGGCTACAAAAGAACCTATTATAATACCTATAACTAAAATTATTCCACCTACAAAAATGAGCACCCATGCCCAAGAGGGAAGTTTACTCCAAATACTTTTTTTTACTTTATGAGTAGTTGAAAGCAGACTCGCTCCGCAATATCTGCAAAACTTAAAGTCGTCAGGATTAGGCTTTTGGCACTCGGAACATTCTATCATGGCAGCGCCAAAAGTAGCAATTTTATAAATTATGGTACCTGTATTACCTTTGCATTTATGGACAATAACATTCAGGAGCCAATCGAAGAGCAACCATACAATCCCAATATGTTTTGGCAGGGATTTTATTATCTCAGCTTTTTCGTGTTTTTCTGCATTGTTTTAATCCCAAATACCCCAAAAGCTCTGTCTTTCGACAGATATTATCCCCTTGCGCTTATTAGTTATGGTTTAGTTGGACTTGCTTGTGGAATGCTTGCATATCGCATTATGCGCAACACTGCAAATTGGATGAAATTTGCCGTGGTGGCCGTTTTATACGTGTTTCTGCTATATTATCTTATAACAAATTTGCATCATTTTGCAATAGGTGCTTAATTCCCCCATTTTACCGCATAGAATTTCAGGTTTTTTGAATGAAAGGTAATTGCAATGCACCAATGTTATTAAATTGTAAAAAATAGCCATTTCTCCTGCCATTTTATTACAATTCTGCCAAGACATTCTTTATCTTTGTCAGGTAAATAATCTTAAACTAAACAGCAAAGTAAACCCAAATTATGTTAGATAAAGCGTTGATAAAACTCGGTGATAAGGAGATTGAATTACCAATATATGTAGGCACCGAAGGCGAGGAATCGATTGATATTAATAAACTGCGCGACCTTACAGGTTTTGTTACTTTAGACAGCGGATATAAAAATACGGGCGCAACCAAAAGTGCTATCACTTTTCTAGATGGCGAACTGGGAATTTTACGATACCGTGGATATCCTATCGAACAACTTGCCGAAAAATCAAACTTTTTAGAGGTTTCTTATTTGTTGTTATATGGCGAATTGCCAACTAACGACCAGTATGTTGCATTTACAGATAATATTGCCAATCATACATTGGTACACGAAGATGTTAAAAAATTCTTCGATGGTTTCCCTTCTTTTGCGCATCCAATGGGGCAGTTGTGCTCGTTGATGTGCACTATGTCGAGCTTTTATCCCGATTCTTTAAATCCAAATGCTTCAAAAGCTGAAATTGATTTAACTATTACACGCATCTTGGCTAAAATGTCAACCCTCGTTTCTTGGATACACAAAAAATCTGTTGGTCACCCAATTATGTATCCGCAGAATAAATACGATTATGTTACAAATTTTCTCTACATGACTTTTGGTATGCGCACAGAAGAATATGCACCCGATCCAATTATTGTAGATGCCTTAGATAAATTATTAATTCTGCATGCCGATCACGAACAAAATTGCTCAACTTCTACAGTTAGAATGGTAGGTTCGTCGCAAGCAAATGCATACGCAAGTGTTGCAGCAGGAGTTGCCGCTTTGTGGGGACCATTACACGGTGGTGCAAATCAGCAAGTAATTGAAATGCTCGAAATAATTAAAGCAGACGGTGGCAATGTTGGAAAATTTGTCGAAAAAGCAAAAGATAAAAATGATCCTTTCCGTTTAATGGGATTTGGTCACAGAGTATATAAAAATTTCGATCCGCGTGCTAAAATTATTAAAGAAGCATGCGACAATGTTTTAAATAAATTAGGTGTGCACGATCCCGTTCTCGACATTGCAAAACAACTAGAAGAAGTGGCATTAAAAGATGAATATTTTGTGGAAAGAAAACTCTATCCAAACGTAGATTTCTATAGCGGAATAATTTATCGTGCAATGGGTTTCCCAACAGAAATGTTTACCGTATTATTCGCCTTAGGCCGCTTACCCGGCTGGTTAGCGCAATGGAAAGAAATGCGTGAAGCAAACGAACCAATCGGTCGCCCGCGTCAAATATATACAGGTCAAACGCAACGCGATTATAAAAATATCGCAATCAGATAAAATAATATTTTTAAATAATTAAAAAGGATTGTTTTTAAATAGTTAATCCTTAACAACCCTAAATATCCAATTTTTTTATTGAATATGAAAGCAATAATGTATTTTGAGTTGTGATAGGTTTTATTGCCCATAATAAGTTGAGCAAAAAAAGCGATAAAACGGCTTTGATTTCTCTC
>JBBRGZ010000013.1:0-24848 GCA_038223395.1 Chitinophagales bacterium | reverse complement strand
TTTATATTTCCTTGGTTGAAAATCAAGCGGATTATGCGGATGAAGAAACTGTTTTTAATGCTGTTCAAAATTTTGCCCCGAGTTATGAAAAATCACCTTACCAAAATACACTAACAGCACAAATTAAAAAGGAAGATTATTTAGAAAAAATACATATTATTCGCGAACATATTATTGCAGGCGATATATATGAAATGAATTTGTGTCAGGAATTTTTTACGGCAGATGCGCATATAGAACCACATATCGTTTTTGAGGAATTATGTTTATCTGCTTCTGCTCCTTTTTCTGTATTATTTAGATGGGAAGAAAAATATTTAATTTCTGCAAGTCCCGAGCGTTTTTTAAAGAAGGATGGTGATACACTGATTTCTCAACCGATTAAAGGAACGATAAAACGCGGCAAAAATCCGGAAGAGGACGCAATATTAAAATCCACTTTACCAAACAGCATGAAAGACCGTGCAGAAAATGTGATGATAGTTGATTTGGTGCGCAACGATTTAACACAATCTGCAAAAACGGGAACTATACATGTGGACGAATTATTTGGCGTGTATTCTTTTGCGCAGGTGCATCATTTGGTTTCAACAATATCTGCAAAATTGCGCGATAATATTTCGATAAGCCAAATCTTAAAAAATACGTTTCCAATGGGTAGCATGACAGGTGCACCCAAAGTGATGGTGATGGAATTAATTGAACAATACGAAGAAACAAAACGCGGATTATTTTCCGGTGCCTTTGGATACATTACTGGTGATAATAATTTTGATTTTAATGTGGTTATTCGCAGTATTTTATACGATGCAACACAACATTATATTTCGGTGCAAGTTGGTGGCGCAATTGTTTTTGACTCTGATGCGGAACAGGAGTATGATGAATGTGTAATGAAGATAGCGGTTATTAAAAAGATAATCGAAAATCGGGAGGGAGGGGAAAGGTGAGTGGTCAGTGGCCAAGGGTAAAGGGTCAGTGGTCAGTGGTCAAGGGTCAGTGGTCAGTGGTCAATGGTCAGTGGTCAATGGTCAGTGGTCAGGGGTCAGTGGTCAATGGTCAATGGTCAGTGGTCAGTCGCCGTGGTCAGTGGTCAATGGTCAGTGGTCAATGAAATTTGAGTAAGCACAAACTTTGATTATCTCAAGGGTATTTGATTGTAATAAAAGAATTTCAAAATATAATTCCACTCCGAATTTAAACTCATTGCTCATTACTCATTACTAGTTAAACGTTTTCACTTGAGTGATTTCGGAGAATGAATAATGAGTAATGAGCAATGAGTGGGTTTTGGGTTAGCAGAGAACTTGAATATCACACGGGTATTTGATTGTAATAAAAAGAATTTCAAAATATAATTCCACTCCGAATTTAAACTCATTGCTCATTACTCATTACTAGTTATACGTTTTCACTTGGGTGATTTCGGAGAATGAATAATGAGAGATGAGTAATGAGTTTGTAAGCGGGATGTATGAATAATTTTGATTTGTCTTAATAGTTTGTGGCAGCCTTAAATTTACCAAAACCCAAAACCCAAAACCCAGAACCCAGAACTCACCACTAACACTCACCACTCACCTTTACCCACGTGAGACCCCCACTGAAAAAGTGGGAGCCTCACTTAAATCGGAGCCATTCACCACTCACCACTCACCTCCTTCCCTTCATACAATAAAAAGCAGTATTTCGCGTTTGTGCAGTTGTATTATGAGAAAAATTGCCCTCCTTTTACTTATTGGTTTTTTGAGTTTTGGTGTGAAAGCACAAGTGCCTTTCAGTGATTTGACTGCTATTCAGTTTGGGGATAGTATTATTTTGGACTGGACGCTCGATGGTGGTTCTACCTGTTTTGATATGTTTTTGCAACGCTCGGAGGATGGTGTTAATTATGAAAATATTTTTAGCGTAAGTGGTGTTTGTGGAGGAGCCATAGATCAATATTATAATCATATTGACAGCGAAGGATTAAATTCTGGAATCACATATTCGTATCGTGTTTCTGCTTCTGGTGGTGCGTATATTAGTAAAGAGGCAAGTATCCTTTTTATCAGTTCAGGCGACGTAGATGTTTTTGTTTATCCTAATCCTGTGAGTTCGCAAATTAATATTACAATTGATAATAAATATCACCCAAGATTTTTGGTTGAATTATATAATGGAGAGGGTAAACTTATTATAAAATCTCTGCAATACAATAATTTATTTACCCTCAATGTAGAACCCTTAGCTTCTGATGGGTATGTATTAAAAATAACAACGGAAGATGGCATGTATTTCGGACAAAAAATTATTGTGCAATAATCAAGTAATAATTCTTCTTACCTTTTTGCAATAAAATAAATTTGTTTTGAATTAAATCTGCAGTGGTTATTTGATATTCGCCATCGCTTACTTTTTCTTTATTGATGCTCAATGCATTTTCTTGAATTGCTCTTTTAAATTCTCCTTTTGAAGCCAAAATATTGCTATGGGTCGTCATTAAATCGGAAAAAGAAACGCCGGCAGTAATGATATCTTTTGCAACTTCATATTGCGGTGCTCCTTCCAACGCATCCATCAATGAAGCTTCCGGCAATTTTTCGAAATCAGACTTAGTAGATTTGCTGAATAATAATTCGCTTGCGGCAACAGCATTGTTGTAATTTTCTTCGCCGTGCACGCGGATGGTAATATCCTTTGCTAATTCTTTTTGCAATAAACGCGCATGTGGTTCAGCTTGGTGTTTTGAAATAATATCGTCAATAAAATCCTTATCATGTAAAGTAAAAATTTTTATATATCCTTCTGCATCGGCATCACTTGCATTCATCCAAAATTGATAAAATTTATAAGGGGATGTTTTTTCAGGGTCTAACCAAATATTTCCACTTTCAGTTTTACCGAATTTAGTGCCGTCGGCTTTTTTAATGAGTGGAGTGCAAATTGCAAACGCTTCACCACCTGCTTTTCTGCGGATGAGTTCATTTCCGGTTGTAATATTTCCCCATTGATCGCTGCCACCCATTTGCAGTTGAACATTTTTATTTTTCCATAAATAATAAAAATCGTATCCCTGCACTAATTGGTATGTAAATTCGGTAAATGAAATGCCTTTTTCCAAACGCGTTTGCACAGAATCTTTTGCCATCATGTAACTCACGGTGAGGTGTTTTCCTACTTCGCGCAAAAAATCGAGAAAGGAAATATTTTGCATCCAATCATAATTATTTACAAGTTCCGCAGCATTTGCACCCGAATTAAAATCAAGAAATTTTTCGAGTTGTTTTTTTACACTTGCGATATTTTTTTGCAAGGTTTCTTCATCTAATAAATTGCGTTCTGCACTTTTTCCGGAAGGGTCGCCAACCATACCAGTAGCACCGCCCACCAATGCAATGGGTTGATGTCCGCATTGTTGAAAATGTAACAAAGTCATTATTTGCACCATGTTTCCAACGCCCAACGAATCGGAAGTGGGGTCAAATCCGATATATCCTTTTACGATACCTTTATTCAGAAACTCCTCTGTGCCGGGCATCATATCCGATAACATCCCGCGCCAGCGCAGCTCTTCTATAAAATTTTTCATGCCGCAAAAATACAGAGTTCCCTCAAGAATTTTGTCCGAAATTGTGTGGGAGCAAAGCAGGAGAGAACAATTTGAGAATTTTAGCCTTTAAATAACGCAGCATGCAACGAAAATGACATTAAATGAACTTCCATTAGCGATTTAGTTGTTATTTTGGTCAGGCATTTAATCCCAAATTAATCAATATACTTTTAAAAGTAAACAAACCTATTGATTTAGTTGGGGTTACCCTGAATAGCAAACAATTGTTAATCGTATAGTAGTGGCTTGTAACAGCTGATTTTGTTACAGTTATCATTTGACACTCATTTTATTGCTTATTCCGGGTTTATTTAGCATCAACAAAGTCAATTTTCCTTACTTTACGTATATTAAAAAAAAGGAATTTTTGAGCTTGTTTTTGCATACATTTTTTTACTAAAAAATAGCCATTTATTTTGAATTTTTTATCTCATTTTTATCACGAATTACCTGTTAATAATCCCTATTTTGTTGCGGGTGTTATCCTGCCGGATATTCTGTCGAATTATAGTTACAGAAATGGAGAGGTGGTAAAACTGCATGTAAACAAATTAATTGCACCCGATTCAAATGCGCAAGCTGCATTGCAACGCGGTATAAAAAAACATTACGAAGTAGATGCATTTTTTCATGAGTCAACCTTTTTCCAAAATAATACATCTTCTATTACAAAGGTGCTGTCAGGGCTTGATTTTGCTTGTTTTGAGAAGCGTATGTATGCCGTGAGTCATGTGTTGTTAGAGATTATGTTGGATAGAAAAATATTACTTGAAGATATTGGCTCTTGCGATATTTTTTATGCGATGTTGGAGGATGTGAATCCCGATGAAATAGAAATACTTATCCGCAACAATACAAGCGCATCTGATGCAAGTTCTGTGGCAACTCATTTTAAAGCGTTTAGGGAGTCGAAATTTGTATACGATTATACAAATGATGTGCGTTTAGAGCAAATAATGAACAGTATTAGTAAACGACTCGGAAATAAACCATTTAATGAAAACGATAAGGAACTTTTTAAAATCGCGATTGATGACATTCAAAATACACTTTTTAGTCAAAAATTCCCTATTTTTCGGGCAGATTCGTGAAACAAACATGTTGAAGTCAATAAGTGTGGTATTATTAATTCTGTGGATGCAATCGGGCTTTTCGCAATCGAGTGCTCCAAAATATTCCAATGAGTTTTTATCCATAGGTGTTTCTGCGCGGGCATTGGGTATGAGCGGGGCTGTTACTGCGTCTGTAAATGATGTAACCGGTGGCTATTGGAATCCTGCTGCTTTAGTATTGGTTAAACCGGATATTCAGGTGGGCATTATGCACTCCGAATATTTTGCAGGAATTGCAAAATACGATTACGCCTCAATAGCTGTTCCTTTAAAAGAAAAAAACGCAGCGGTAGGATTATCAATCATTCGTTTTGGTGTAGATGATATTCCGAATACCTTATTTTTAATTGAACCAGATGGCAGTATTAATTACGATAATATCACTGCATTTTCTGTGGCCGATTATGCCTTCTTGGGTTCTTATGCAAAACAACTCAAATGGCAAAATTTACGTATAGGTGGTAATGTGAAAGTTGTGCATCGCACTGCAGGGAGTTTTGCAACTGCGTGGGGATTTGGATTAGATGCGGGCGCACAAATGGATGTAAAAAAATGGAAATTTGGAGCAACATTTAAAGATGTTACTTCCACTTTTAATGCATGGAGTTTTTCTTTTACTGATGAAGAAAAAGATGTATTACTTGCAACAGGAAATATTGTTCCTGATAATTCATTAGAAATTACAACACCTAAATTAATTCTTGGTGCTGCTTATGATTTTAAATTGGGAGAAAATTTTGGATTACTTACAGAATTAAATGCCGACTTTACAAGCGATGGTCGCAGAAACGTTTTAATTAGTGCCGACCCAATTAGTATAGATCCGCATTTAGGAATTGAAGCAGATTATAAAAAATTTATTTTTCTGCGTGGTGGTTTAGGGAATGTGCAACGGTATATTCCCGACGATTTATATGAAGAAGCATGGACGGTGCAACCGAATATAGGTTTAGGATTAGTAATTGGACCTGTGCATTTAGATTATGCATACACAAATATTGGAAAACAATCTGAAGTATTATACTCACACGTATTTAGTTTGATGTTTGATATCAATAAAGCGGTTAAGCCGGAAGCAACAGCTGAATAATGTATAATTAAAGATGGTAAAAAACATATACACAATCCATGAAGAAATTTTTACCCGCACTCTTTTTTATTTTTATTATATCTACTGCACTTTGCCAAACCTATGGCAACGAATGGATTAATTACGACCAGCAATATTTAAAATTTAAGGTTACGGCTGATGGTATTTATCGCCTCGACCAACCAACATTAGATAACGCACTTGCAGGTATAGGCGTTTCTTTATCATCTATTGACCCACGCAAGTTGCAATTATTTAATAAGGGCCAAGAAGAATATATTTATATTCAAGGCGAAGGTGATGGCAGTTTTGATGCAGGTGATTTTATGGAATTTTTTGGGAGAAAAAATGATGGTAGTTTTGATACACAGTTATTTGATTCAGCATCTCTTCAATTACAAACCTATGAAAGTATCATGTCGGACACAGCAATTTACTTTTTAACATGGAATAATTCTTTAACCAATAACAGATTAAATAATTTAGGCAACGATTTAACAGGAGCTCCTGCACCTGCTCCGTATTCTATTTATCACGCAACAAAAGTGTATGGCTCAACATATGGGTCTGCTTATTTTAATGCCGGAGTTCCGCATTTTACAGTGTATAGTTCTAAATATTCTGATGGAGAAGGTTATTCAACCCCAAAATATAATGTTACAACATATACTCAAACCATTAATACACCAAATATATATACAGGCACTTCCTTTACACCAACATTGCGCACAACAGTAATAGGCAGTAACGACAATGAACATCATACAGTAATTAATTTTAATGGCGTTACAATTATTGATACGGTGTATTATAATTATCAAGTAATGCGGTTTAATTTTAGTTTGGATGATTTGGTTTCTGTAAACAGTATTTCATTTCTAACCGGACCCATTTCTACAGATTATCAGCGTTATGCGTTTACAGATATTACTTATCCGCGTATATTTGATTTTGATAATTCATCAAGAACAACATTTCAATTACCTAATTCAGCAGATGCAACAACCTATCTTGAGTTAACTGATTTTAATGAAAATGTAACTTCGCCGATACTATACGATTTTACAAATCATACGCGCATGGTTGCAATTGTTGAAACAGATATTTCAAAATACCATTTACCCTACAATACATCATCACACAATATTTATGTCGCTTCTCAATTTGCAACAGACATTTATACTGTTGCGAATTTAAAACCTGTCACTTTTGTTAATTATGGGAGTATAGCCAATCAAGGAAATTATTTAATTATTTCGCATAGCTCATTATTCGATGATGGTGCCGGAATAAATTGGGTTCAAGAATATAAAAATTATCGCAATTCTGCTGCCGGTGGAAGTTACACTTCACAGATTGCAGATGTTGATATTTTATATGATGAGTTTTCTTATGGAATAAAGAAACATCCACTTGCTATACGCAATTTTATTTTATACGCTAAGGACAATTTTACAATTGAACCTGAGTATGTTTTTCTTATTGGTAAGTCATACACTTACGACGTAACGCGTGCATTTGCTACACCTGAATTTGGATGGGATTTAGTGCCCACTTTCGGGCATCCGGGCGCTGATAATTTATTGGCGGCAAGGCAAGGAGAGATTGTTCCTGTTGTTGGTATTGGAAGAATTCCTGCTAAAACAGGAAACGATGTGCGCATTTACCTTGAAAAAATGATTGATTTTGAAGCTGCACAAGCCGACCATGTGCAAACCGTTGCAAATAAAGCTTGGATGAAAAATGTTTTGCATTTTGCGGGTGGTTCAACAGAGTTTGAGCAAACATTATTTGATAATTATCTGGTTCAATATAGAAATAATATAATCGATACATCATACGGAGCAAATGTAACATCCTTTAATAAGATAACAGCCGACCCAATTTATTATGCAATTGCAGAATATTATGATTCGCTTTTAACAAAAGGGGTATCGTTAATTACTTTCTTTGGTCATAGTTCCACAGGCAGTTTTGATTATAATATTGGTGAACCTGAAGATTTTCATAATGTTGGAAAATATTTTGTTGTGTATGGTAATGGTTGCAATACTGCTTCTATTCATGGAGAATCGTATACACTGGCTGAACGTTATATATTCGCAGAAAATAAAGGGGCAATTGGTTTTGTTGCAGCATCTAATTATTCATTTGCCTCGAGTTTAAATGTGTATGGCGATATGTTTTATAAGGAGTTGAGTACTTTTCATTATCATGATCCTTTGGGAAAAATAATGCAAGCAACTTCAGATACCCTTGTGCCTGCTTATAATATTTTCGACCAACTTACAATAGAACATTTAACATTAATTGGCGACCCCGCACTTAATTTAAATAATCATCCGCAACCTGATTATGATATTGAATCGCAATATGTATATTTTGAACCTGACATTATTACCGCAGGAACAGATTCTTTTGATATACATATTGTTGTTACTAATTTAGGTATGGCAATTGACTCTACATACAATGTACAGGTTAAAAGAACTAAACCTTCCGGAGCAACAGAAATTATTTCGCAGCGTTTTGATGCACCTTATTTTAGGGATACTATTTCTATTCGTTTTGCAACTGATGCAATAACGGGTGTCGGTTTAAATAATTTTACTATTCGAATAGACGATTTTAACGAAATAGATGAAATTGATGAATTAAATAATATTTTAGGAGTTTCTACTTTAATTGTTTCGGATGATGCGATTCCCATTTATCCGGTGGAGTTTAGTATTATGAACCATGTTCCCGAATATTTTGCTGCATCTACATCGTATGTGTTTGCGCAAGAAAAATTATATATGTTGGAAGCTGATACAACCATGTTATTTAATTCGCCTTTAAAAAAATCAACATTTATAAATGAATCCGGTGGCGTTGTTAAATGGGATAATCCACCATTGAGTTGGATACCAAATAAAGTGTACTATTGGCGTATTTCTCCTGACACAGCATCAGGCGCAGATTTATTATGGCGTTCGAGCTCGTTTTTATATATGCCGGGCGATGTAACTGGCTGGAATCAATCGCATTATTTTCAATATCTTGAAGATGATTATTCTAACATTAATTTGAAGCCAACACGCAAATTTGAATTTGTTCCCGACGTAAAAACGTATGATATTTCTTGTGGAATTTATCCGGCAACACATTGGACTCAAGTTACCTCTTATTTGAATGGTGAATTAATGAATGTTGCTCCTTGTGTTGTGGCTGGTTTTGTAGTTATTGTTGCAGATGCTAATTCGGGAAACCCTTGGGTAACAAGTGAAGTTGGTGTTTCTAATATTGGTATTTATAATGATACCTATTGCAGCAGTCACACAAGCGAAAATGTTATTATGTTCAGTACTGCAACGGCGGCAAGTAGAGAAATTTTGTATCAATTTTTGACGTCGACTGTACCTGATAGTAATTATGTTATCTGTTACACAAACAATTATGCAAAATTTAATGAGTGGCTTGCTGATACATTAATTTACGGCCATAGTTTATATGATGCATTTGCTGATTATGGAGCAACTGATATTATTTCATTGCAAGTGTATGACGCCGATAGATCTTATATTTTTTATGCCCAAAAAGGTGACCCGGCAACTAAAGTTGAAGTGATCAGCGACATTGTGGGGAATAGAATTGAAGCAAGTTTTATTTTAAGTGGAAATTGGAATACTGGTTCTGTAGAAAGTCCGTTAATTGGTCCTGCTGTTGTTTGGGATAAGGCACAATGGAGTTTATTTGCCAATGATGCAGTTCCGGTTGACTCTAATGGCATTGATATTATTGGTCTAGATTATAGTGGCGTGCAAACTGTGCTGGCACAAAATTTAATGAGCGGTGATACAACAGTTGCATTTATTGATGCGGTGCAATATCCTTTCTTAAAATTAAAATTACACAGCTTCGACGATTCTTTGCGCACACCTGCTCAATATAATTATTGGAGAGTTATTTATACGCCTGTGCCCGAAGCTGCAATTAATCCGAATTTGCATTTTGTATATAATGGCGATAGCATAAATCAAGGCCAACAAGTAAATCTTGAGCTTGCAGTTACAAATGTGAGTGATTATAACATGGATAGTATATTAATTAAATTTAATGTGCGCGATCAGGATAATGTGTTGCATACAATTCCATATACGCGACAAGATTCTTTGCGCACTGATTCAACCATGATTTCTACTTTATCTTTTAATTCATTTGATATTCCATCAGGAAAAAATACTTTAATAGTAGAGGTTAATCCCGATTTTGACCAGCCCGAACAATTTCATTTTAATAATCTTGCGTATTTATCTATGCAAAATTATAAAGACATCAGAAATCCTTTGTTGGATGTTACTTTTGATGGAGTACATATTTTTGATGGCGATATTGTGAGTGCAAAACCAATGATTAGTATTGCGCTTAAAGATGAAAATATATATCTCGCCTTAGCGGATACTGCTTTAATAGATATCACTATGCGATATCCCGACCAAAGTTTGCACGACTTTTATTTTGATGGAACTACAACTAAGTTTTATCCTGCCGACACGAATAATCTTGCCGAGAATAATAGTGCGCGCGTTGAAATGAATCCCATTTTTGATATGGATGGGGTTTATGAATTAATTCTACATGGAGAAGATGTGACAGGTAATGATGCGGGTGCCTTGGATTATAGAACCACCTTTGAAGTAATTAATAAATCAATGATTTCTAATGTGATGAATTATCCAAATCCTTTTTCTACTCAAACAAAATTTGTATTTACTTTAACCGGAAGTGAAATTCCTGATTACTTTAAAATTCAGATTATGACTGTTACAGGAAAGGTGGTTAGAGAAATTATGCGTGATGAATTGGGTGAATTGAACATCGGAAATAATATTACCGAATTTACTTGGGATGGCACCGATAAATTTGGCGACCAACTTGCAAACGGATTATATCTTTATCGAGTTGTAACAAAACTCAATGGCGAAAAATTAGAAAAATTTGATGTGGGAACTGACCAATACTTTAAATCAGGATTTGGAAAAATGTATCTTGCACGGTAACTTTGAATGCACAAATATTAATATTTTAATTTTATATCTAAATCCTTACAATATGAAAAAGTATCTGTTTCCCGTTTTTGCTTTGATTTCTATGTTGCAGATCGTTGCATGCAATTCTTCTGCTAGTAATACAAATGAAATGGCAAATGAATCCGAAAGTAGCTCGAAAGCAATGGAAGATGGTCATAAATACCAAATAAAAGCAGCCATAGTAACATCAAAAATTACCAATACTATGATGGAAAGTGATATTACTACAATGTTATATTTTGATGATTATGGTGATAAACAAATAACAAAAACGGATACAAAGATGACGATGGATGGCCATACAATGGAAACACACATTTGCAGTATGATGAAAGATGGTTGGAGTTATTCGTGGGAGGAGGGAAAAACTACAGGAAATAAATTTCAAATGAAAGATGCTATGGACGCTTCAAAAATGGATTATTCCAATATTACTGAAGATATGAAAAAGCAATTTGGCATTGAAAAAATCGGTACTGAAACTGTTTTAGGAAAAAAATGTGATAAATATAGTATGAAAAAGGAGGGAATGGGCTTTGGAACTTTCTGGATTTGGAATAACATACCGATGAAATCAGAATCCACTATTAATGAAATGTCAATTAATATTGAAGTAACCAATATAGATGAAAACCCTAATTTTTCGAACAATGAATTTGACCTTCCTGAAAATATAACCTTTATAGAACGTACAATGCCTGCAAAAACTAAATAAACAATTGTTTTAGCATTTTAATGCATTGCAACCGACAATAAAGAAATGGCAAAACCGGCTACAATTGCAGCAAGTTTTATCATACTCATGCGATGCGCCTTGCCACCGGCTTCAAAAATAATTGTCGTAGATATATGTATCAGTGAACCACATACTAGTGCAATAATATTATTTAAGGATGCACCAGAGGTGTTAGTAATAAGATAATCGCCTAAAAAACTACCTATTGGTGTTATGAGTGCGAATACCATTAATAGAAATATGGGAGTATATTTATTTTTGTAGGAGAAGAAAATTAAAGTTCCTAGAGCAAATGTTTCAGGTATTTTATGGATTAAAATGCCATAATATAAAGAGTTAGAATTAATATCCGCCATTGCTGCATTTGATAATGGTAATCCTTCCATTAAAGCATGTAAACTCAATCCGAAAAATACACCAAATACATATCCGTTTGATAGATGAGGATGCAAATGCAAATGGCCGTGTTCCACACCGCGCGTAAATTGAACAATAATTAATTGAATTAAAAATCCCCCTAAAACATAAATGGCGGTTGCATTATTATGTGCGGTTTCATTCAATCCTGTTTCAAATATTTCAGGTAATAAATGCAAAACTACCGTCCCTAATAAAAAAGCTCCACTAAAAGATAATAATATCTCCAAAAACGTATTATGCGATTTTGTGCGCATTATCCATGCGGCAAATGCACCACATCCTGAGGCTGCAATAAGTAGAATAATTTGTAATGTGGTCATCTTTTAAATACTTTTTGTTTGAAGTAATAGTTCCGGGAAATGCTTTTTAAGTAAATACTTTTTTGATAAGAGATATGTGCCAAAACTAATACCTGTTCCAAGTAAAGCGCCTCCTATAATATCCAAAGGATAATGAACACCAACATAAATTTGAGCGTACGAAATTGCAAATGCCCAAAACAATGCAATATATTTTAACCATTTTTTCTTTTTTCCAAACAACAAACTGCATAATACTGCAAAAGCAAAGGTATTTGCAGCGTGACTCGAGGTAAAACTTTTTCCCCCTCCACAATGATCTACACGCAATATTACATTCTGCATTAATTTTTCATCGTTACAAGGGCGTGTTCTTGCAACCATTGGCTTTATAACAGCACTACTCAGCTGATCGCTTATGCCAAAATTTGCACCTAATATTAAGATAAGAAATATACCTTTCCATTTGAATTTAATCATTAAAACTAGCGCAATTAAAGCATACAAAGGAATCCAAAAAATACGGTCGCGAATTGGAGGTAAAATGGCATCAAAAAAGGCGTTTCCCCATTTTTGATTTATCAAAAAATACAGCTGTTGGTCAGGTTGTTGCAGAAAATCGGGGAAAATCATTTTTGAGCTACAAGAATTAAGCGTTCAGAACTATTGATGTCGAATGGATTTAATTTATAATCGCCAAAAGTTTGCACAAGTTGCAAGCCACAAAGATTAAAATAATGTAAAAATTGTTCGTGACTAATTGCGCGCACACTTTCATAAAACACTTCTTTTTTAAGTGCTGATATTACCTCAATTTTTTTAACAATAAATCCGTCTTCATATTTTTTAGAGATATAAAAATCGTAATCTCCGATTTTTTTGCTCATATCTTGCGACAAATTTTTAATAATATAATCTTTATTAAAAAAATCGATTACCAATTTACCTTCTTTTTTTAATCCTGAAGCAAAAGATTTTATACATTTAATATCTTGTTTCTCGTCTGTAAAATATCCGAAGCTTGTATAAAAATTAAAAATAAAATCGAAATAATTCACACGAAACACATTGCGCATATCATGTTGAAAAAAAGATAATTTATTGGTTTCGTCTTCTTTTGCTTCGCGAATATTTTTAAAAGAAAGGTCTATTCCGGTAACCTCAAAGCCCTTTTCTGCAAGATATGATGCGTGCCGACCTTTGCCGCAGGCTGCATCCAGCATGGAAGAATTGGGTGACGGATGTAAAAATGTTATCAAAGCGTCCAAAAATGCAGCGGCCTCATCCTCATCCCGATGTTGGTACAACATATCGTAATACTGTTGATTAAACCAGGTTTCAAACCACTGTTTTTTGTCGTTCATGAATAATTATTACAGCAAATGTATAAGATTTACACTTCTAAACGTTAAAACACAACTGTTTAATTGTATAACTTTGTGCATCAACTATGACACTTATTAAATCTATTTCCGGCATACGAGGAACTATTGGAGGGAAGCCCGGAGAAAATTTAACCCCCGAAGACATTATTAAATTTACCGCTGCTTTTGGAACTTGGGTTAAGCGCAACACCGGTATCAACATCATTGTAATTGGCAGAGATGCCCGTATTAGTGGCGATATGGTAAATCATCTTGTAATTGGAACCCTGCAATCTATAGGTATAAAAGTGGTGGATTTGGGACTTTCAACCACACCAACCGTTGAAATTGCAGTTCCAAGAGAAAATGCTGGTGGCGGAATAATTATTACAGCATCGCATAATCCTAAAAATTACAATGCTTTAAAACTTGTTAACTCTTTGGGTGAATTTATTTCAGGTGAAGATGGTGCTGAAGTTTTAGCAATAGCGCAAAATGAAGCCATAGAATACAGCGATGTAGATAAACTTGGCGAATACCAACATAAATTTTATTATATCCAGAAACATATTGATAAAATTATGGAGCTGGAATTGGTGAATAAAAAAGCTATCAAAGAAAGAAATTTTAAAGTGGTAATTGATTGCGTTAATTCAACAGGTGGAATTTCTGTTCCTGAATTATTAGTGGCACTTGGTGTAATGGATGTTGTGGAATTATTTACAAATCCCAACGGACGATTTCCGCATAATCCTGAGCCTTTACCTGAACATTTGTCAACCATCTCAAATGAAGTTAAACATCAGAAAGCTGACGTTGGTTTAGTTGTAGATCCTGATGTTGATCGTCTTGCAATTGTTTGCGAAAACGGCGATATGTTTGGTGAAGAATATTCTCTTGTTGCAATTGCTGATTATGTTTTAAAACATAAAAAAGGCAATACAGTTTCCAATTTGTCATCATCGCAAGCACTGCGCGAGGTTTCAAAAAAACATGGAGTAGAACATTTTCAAAGTGCTGTTGGTGAAGTGCACGTTGTTAAAAAAATGAAAGAAGTAAATGCAGTAATTGGTGGTGAAGGTAACGGTGGAATTATTCTACCTGAATTGCATTACGGAAGAGATGCATTGGTTGGGATAGCATTATTTTTATCGCATTTAGCAACATCAGGAAAAAGTTGTTCGCAATTGCGTGGAGAATATCCCAATTATTTTATGGCAAAAAATAAAATTGAACTTCCTGATGGAACAGATGTAAAAGCCATTTTGAAACAAATGGAAGAAAAATATAAAAAGGAAAAACTCAATAAAGAAGACGGCTTAAAAATTGAAATGGATGGCGATTGGGTGCACCTGCGTTCAAGCAATACTGAGCCTATTATTCGCATTTATTCCGAAAGTTCTTCAAAGACTACTGCCGAGAATATCAACCGCAAGATTATGGATGATATTCGTCAAATTATGAAATAATGGGATAATAATGAGACGTTTTTTGGAGCAACTTGCCATAAATCCGTAAATTTGGCCTATAATTATTATCCATGCGTGTTTACTTTGATAATGCAGCCACCACAAATCTCGATCCAAAGGTATTAGATGCAATGCTGCCCTATATGAATAACCATTTTGGGAACCCGTCCTCTATCCATTCATTTGGAAGAGAAACAAGGTCGGCAATTGAGAAATCTAGAAAATTTGTAGCAAATTTATTTCATGTTTCACCGGGCGAAATATTTTTTACCAGCGGTGGAACTGAAGCAAATAATATGGCTCTGCAATGTAGCGTGAGAGATTTAGGCGTAACGCGCATTATTACATCAGAAATTGAACATCACGCAGTAACACATACCGTTGAAGCATTAAAAGCGGAAGGCAAAATCAAACTGCATTATGTTAATTTATTGGAAGATGGCTCTGTTGATTATGATGATCTCGAAAATATTTTAAAACAATCCGGCGAGAAAACGTTGGTGAGTTTAATGCACGCAAATAACGAAATTGGCATTTTATTAGATATAGATAAAGTAAGTTCTTTGTGTGAAACGTATCATGCATTTTTTCATTGTGATACTGTTCAAACCATTGCACATTATCCAATTGATTTACAAAAAACAAAGGTGCATTTTATTTCATGTGCAGCACATAAATTTCACGGACCAAAAGGCGTAGGATTTATTTATGTGAATGCAGATGCAAGTATAAAACCATTAATTCACGGTGGGGCTCAAGAAAGAAATATGCGCGCAGGAACCGAAAATTTATATGGTATTATTGGATTAGCAAAAGCATTGGAAATAGCATATAGCGAATTAGATACCACAAAAGAATATATTAAATCACTACGTGATCATTTAAATGAAAGACTGCAAAATGAAGTTCCAGGAGTAATATTTAATTCACAGGAAAATGGATTGTATACGGTTTTAAATGTCAATTTCCCTGCAAGCGATAAAAACGAATTGTTATTATTCAACCTCGATATTGCCGGAATTGCGGTGAGTGGTGGAAGTGCTTGTAGCAGCGGAAGCAGCATTGGTTCGCACGTAATTGCAAAATTAAAACGCGAAGAAAATTCCGCTGCCGTGCGTTTTTCTTTCTCAAAATTTAATACTATAGAAGAAGTGGATTTTATGGTGGATAAATTAAAGGAAATAGTTTTAGTTGGGCAGAAGGTGTAGATTTATTCTACTGGTATTCTCATTTTTGAGCGTGTTTTTATTTGTTTTTTTAAGCAAATTACAGGAATATTCTGTATTATTGTCACTTCACATTCATAATACAATACTATGGTAAACCGCCGCTCATTTCTGAAACAAGCCACTGCATTTACAAGTTTAGCTGCAATTCCACAATTGATTTTTAGTGCTGAATTTAAATCTGAAATTGCGCGCGTTCAGGATGTTTCTCCATTTACAGTTGCAAGCGATGAAGATTTTTGGTATGTAATAAAAGAAGCATATACTGCATCTGCAACACTTATCAATTTAAACAATGGTGGTGTGAGTCCTTCCCCTAAAGTTGTTCAAGATGCACTAGATAGATTTAATAAAATGGTGAATGAAGCACCGAGTTATTATATGTGGCAAATTCTTGATAAAAACCGAGAAAGTTTGCGCACCAAACTCGCCCAACTTGCTGGCTGCGATGTGGATGAAATTGCAATCAACAGAAATACAACTGAAGCATTGGATAATATTATTTTCGGATTAGATTTTGTTAAAGGTGATGAAGTAATTCTTACAAAGCAAGATTATCCAAACATGATTAATGCATGGAAGCAAAGAGAAAAAAGAGACGGCATAATTATTAAGTGGGTAGAATTAGAATTGCCCACAGAGGATACAAATTATCTGATAAAAAAATATACAGAACAAATTACTTCGCGCACAAAATTAGTACAGGTAAATCATATTATTAACTGGACCGGTCATATCAATCCCGTTAAAGAAATTGCTGATGCTATACATGCAAAGGGACCGGAAGTGATGGTTGATGGTGCACATACTTTTGGGCATTTTGTATTTAATATTCCCGATTTAGGTGCAGATTATTATGGCACAAGTTTACATAAATGGTTGAGCTCCTCTATTGGCTCCGGAATGTTATGGATTAAAAAAGAAAAAATACATAAAGTATGGCCTCTAATGGCTTGTCCAGATACACAAGATATAAATGACATTCGGAAATTTGAAAATTTGGGAACGCGTTCTTTTCCAATTGAATATAGTATTGCCAATGCAATTGATTTTCATTTAATGATAGGAGCAGAGCGCAAGGAAGCACGATTGCGGTATTTAAAAAATTACTGGACTTATCAATTGAAAGAATTTCCAAAATTCAAATTAAATACTTCGCTGAATTCTAAATTTTCCTGCGCAATTGCAAATTTTTCAATTGAAGGAATAGAGCCGGGAGATATTGCAACAAAATTAATGAACGCACACAGCATACATTGTGTGGCAATTAATTGGGAAAATATTCACGGTGTGCGCATTGCACCACACGTGTACACAAGCATTTCTGAGTTAGACCGTTTAGTTGAGGCATTGAAGCCGCTCTGCAAATAAAATCGGTTTATATTTTTTAATATCACTTGAAGGAATATTTTTTTTTGTAATGCTGTGCACAAATTAAGCTTGTTTTATCGGCGTTTTTCGCAGGTGCATTTTGTATATTTGCCAAAATGAAACCCGTAAAAGAAACCCCACTCATGGGGCAATACAATCGCATTAAGGCGAAACATCCTGATGCAATATTGCTGTTTAGAGTGGGCGATTTTTATGAAACATTTTCTCAGGATGCTGTTATTACTGCAAAGGTTTTAGGAATCGTATTAACAAAACGCGCAAATGGCAGCGCCACCTTTATTGAGCTCGCCGGTTTTCCTTATCATGCTTTAGATGCGTATTTACCAAAATTGGTGCGTGCGGGTTACCGTGTTGCAATTTGCGAGCAACTCGAAGATCCGAAGCTTACAAAAACAATTGTTAAAAGAGGTGTTACCGAATTAATTACACCCGGAATTACAACCAGCGATAAAATGCTGGAAGCAAAAAATAATAATTATTTATCAGGATGTTTTTTGGGAAAGGATAAAACCGGAATTAGTTTTTTAGATATAACAACCGGAGAATTTTTTGTTGCGCAAGGTGCAAATGATTACATAGAAAAATTGTTGCACAGCTTACAGCCCGCCGAAATTATTTTACCTAAGCATCAAGTAAAACATTTTAAAGAATTATTCGGTAATAAATTTTATGTATATGGATTGGATGATTGGATTTTTACAGAGGATTATACGAAAGAAAAATTATTAACCCATTTCGGAACATCATCACTCAAGGGTTTTGGTATTGAAGATTTAGATAATGCTATTATCGCTGCGGGTGCTTGTATTCATTATTTAAAAGATACTGAACACAATAACCTCGGACATATTTCTGCCGTTTCGCGTTTACCCGAAGAGCAATATGTTTGGCTCGATAGATTTACTATTCGCAATTTGGAATTAATTAATGCCTTGCACGATGAAGGCAGTTCCCTATTAACCGTTTTGGATCATACACTTACTCCAATGGGAACGCGTTTATTGCGCAGATGGATTTTAATGCCGCTAAAGAATAAACAAACTATTGAAGTGCGCTTAGATACAGTTGAACACTTGATTAAAGACCAAGACCTTTCAAAAAATATCGGTTCTTCATTAAAAGCAATTGGCGATTTAGAAAGAATAATTTCTAAAGTGTCGATGCAAAAAATAAATCCACGTGAAGTGCTTCAACTCAACAGAGCTTTGCATGCTTTAGAGGATTTAAAAAATGCCTTATTAAAATCTACAAATCCACATTTACAAAAAATCGGCGACCAAATTAATTTGTGCGCTCTCATTAAAAAACGCATCGACGAAGAATTATCTGAGGAACCACCAGTTCAAATCAATAAAGGAAATTTGATTAAACTTGGAATAAATAGCACCCTCGACGAACTGCGAGAAATAGGAAATACAGGGAAAGACTTTTTGTTGAAATTGCAACAAGAGGAAATTTTACGCACCGGAATCCCAAGCCTAAAAATCGGATTTAATAATGTATTTGGATATTTTCTAGAAGTAACAAATAAATATAAAGATACGGTTCCCGCCGATTGGATTAGAAAACAAACACTTACAAGCGGCGAAAGATTTATTACACCTTTGTTAAAAGAATACGAAGAAAAAATATTAGGTGCAGAAGAAAAAATAATTGCTCTCGAACAAAAATTATATGAAGAATTAATTTTTGCTTTGCATGAATACGTGCAACCCATTCAACTCAACGCCGGTATTGCTGCGCGATTAGATGTGTTGCTCAATTTTGCAAATACCGCAATACAAAATACCTATCGCCGACCCGAATTGCACGACGAACCTGAACTTTCCGGTATGGTAGATATTAAAGAAGGTCGTCATCCGGTTATCGAACATCATTTGCCGGCTGGAGAAAATTATATTCCCAACGATATTTTTCTTGATTCAGAAACGCAACAAATCATTATAATTACGGGTCCGAATATGGCGGGCAAATCTGCTTTGTTAAGGCAAACGGCGTTAATAGTACTCATGGCACAAATCGGAAGTTTTGTGCCTGCTCGCGAAGCAAAATTAGGTATTGTAGATAAAATATTTACGCGCGTTGGTGCGAGCGATAATATTTCAAGTGGCGAATCTACTTTTATGGTGGAGATGAATGAAACTGCTTCCATAATGAATAATATTTCAAATAGCAGTTTGATTTTGCTGGATGAAATTGGCAGAGGAACTTCTACTTTCGATGGCATTTCTATTGCATGGAGTTTGTGCGAATATTTGCATACAAATCCATACGCTAAACCAAAAACATTATTTGCAACACACTATCACGAGTTAAGTGAGTTGGAAAATAAATTTGAGCGCATTAAAAATTTTCATGTAAGCACAAAAGAAGCCGGAAACAAAGTATTGTTTCTTCGAAAATTACAACCTGGTGGAAGTAAACACAGCTTTGGAATTCATGTAGCACGTATGGCTGGTATGCCGCAGCAAATAGTAAAACGCTCTAACGAAATATTAAAACAATTAGAACAAAAGAATATCGGCTCCGAATTACATAATGAGATTAAAAAGATAAAACAACAAACCTTTCAGCTTAACATGTTCAGCATGGACGATCCTCAATTAGTAAAAATTCGCGAGTTATTACTAAATCTAGATATTAATGCATTATCACCCATAGAGGCCTTAATGAAATTAAAAGAATTGCAAGACGCAATTAATTAGAAGTTTAATCCCAATCCGGCAGTTAATTCATAAACCGTATTTACTACTCCTTCTGCAGGTTTTGAATCGTTGAGTAAATTATAATTTACGTTGAGATATAATTTTTTAGTGAGGTAAGATTTAATATCTAATGAAGTTGCAACGCGCCAGTCATTAAAATTTGCCAAGTTCGGTTGATAATAAGTTGTACTGATGATTGAATAGGTCGCCTTTTTAGGCGCAATTGTAAATGAAACATAACTGCTCATTCGATTGTTTTGTTCGTTTACTTCTACGTCCGTGGTTTTTTCATTTTCGTACATATATAAAGCTGCAACATATAATCGAAAATCATCTGCACCAATTACCTTATATCGCGGCCCGGTTCCCGCAAGTAATCGTAAGTCAATGGAAAGTTGTTCGTTATATTGTGCTTGCACAAATGCTTCCCATACAAATCTGTCGGTAATTTTATAATTATATCTGAAATGTTGAAAGCCTGAGTTTACAAAACTTTGATTTTCGTTTACTTGAACTGTTGCAACATCGGTAAGTAGCAAAAACAAACTCTTTTTATTTTTATATTGAATATGTAAATTGGTAAGCAGCGCTAATACAAAGTCATTATTTTTATTTACATAAAGGGAGGCTTCACCACTTCCTGCCCAACCTGTAGTATCCGTTTTTATCCGTTGGTCTTCAATGTTTATTACTTGGCTAAATGCAGTTTGAGTTATTAGTATTGTAATTAGAATTGTGTAAATTTTTTTCATAAACGGGTTTCTTTGGGTTAATAATTGATAAGCCAAAAGTAGTAATATAGCCGACAAATACAAAATTTCGGTGTAATCTATACCAACAACACGCGTGTTAAAAATAAATAATTTACGGTCACTTCATATCATCATCAACAACAATAATGGGCAATTTCATGTCGCGAATCATAGTATTAATTTTATCTACTTCTGTTTTTTTAATAACTGTAAATTTTGCTAAATGCACATCAACTTCAGTACTCAACTCTTTAAAAACTTCGATTTGATTTTTTGAAGGGCGATAATTTCCAGCGGATGCTGCATTATAAACACCTGCCAATTTATCGTTTAGTTTAATACCATAATTCAGCATATCTTGATTGCTTTTATTTCTGGTTTCGTAAACGCTTTCAATAATTGTAGTTAATCTTTTATTAATTGCTGCAACGGTATCCTTTAATTCAGCCGGTGCTTTATCGCCCAATTTTCCTACATAAGCATTCATTTGTGTTTGCAGTGATTGCATATCCTTCACTGCTTTTTGAACCTCACTGAACTTGTCGCGCACCTCAATTAAAAAATCGTGTTGTAATTGATAATCTTCATCAGTTGCAGTGGAATTCGGGTCTTTTAAAATTGTAAATTCACGCATAACACTATCCATTCCATATTTAATTTTTGCGTGATATTTTCCGGGAGCTGCAGAGGGTCCACCGGGAGCGCCATTCCACAAAAACATGCCTTCTGCAGATTCAGCATCAGCATATTGTAAATTCCAATTAAACTGATTTAAACCCGGTTCAAATGTTATTTTTTGATTTTTTTCTTTTGCTGTAGTACTGAAAGTATTTATTTCTTTATTATTATTATCATACAAAGTAATGGATAACATTTGTAAAGAATCCTCTTTACCTGCAACCGGAGTTCCTTGAGGGATGTAATAATTAATAATCAAACCCGGTTTGGGATTTTTGCCTGCATTAACCGGATTTTCATTTTGATATCCGTCAATGCGATAACTATTTCTAATGGTGAAGACAGTAAAATCAGTAACTTTTTTATTGATTTCTTGCAAAACACTGATATCATCCAAGATCCAAAAACTGCGACCTTGGGTTGCAATAATTAAATCATTATTTTTCATCGTCATATCTGTAATCGGAACTTGAGGTAAATTATTCTGAAATGGATACCAATTTTCACCTTCATTATAAGAAATATAAAGTCCGTATTCTGTTCCACAAAATAATAATCCCTTGCGTTTAACATCGGCTCGTATTGCGCGTGTAAAATGATTATCGGCAATACCGTTTGTAATTTTTTTCCAATTTTTACCGTAATCATCGGTTACATAAACATAAGGTTTAAAATCATCCATTTTATATCGCGTAGCTGCAAAAAACATCTTCCCTTTTGTAAAAGGATCCACTTCAATACAATTAATCATTGTAAAAGGTGGGAGAGAAGGAGGTGTAATATTTTCCCAATCCTTTCCACCATTTTTTGTAACATATACTAAGCCGTCATCACTTCCTGTATAAATTAAATCTTTTTCTAATGGTGATTCTGCAGCGGCGAAAATTGTACAGTACACCTCAACACCAGTATTGTCTTTTGTAATAATGCCACCGCTTGGTTTTTGTTTTGATTTATCGTTAGTTGTTAAATCAGGAGAAATAGCATTCCAGGTTGTTCCTTTATCTGTTGTATAAAATAAAACATTTCCTGCGGCATATAATTTTGATGGGTCATGCGGAGAAAAAAACAAAGGGAAATTCCATTGAAAACGATACTTTTGAATATCAGCACCTTGTCCCAAAGGATCGTTTGGCCATACAGTAATATTGCGCGAATCGCCTGTTAAGTGATTATAGACACCAATAAATCCAGAATAATTTCCACCATACACGGTATTATAATCCAAGGGGTCGGCAACAATATGTCCACTTTCAAAACCTGCAGTTGGCTCCCAATCGTTGCCATCAATTTGTCCGTTTTTGCTGCGATGTTTTATTCTAACTGAACTATTATCTTGTTGTGCTCCGTATATCCGATAAGGCACATCGTTATCTGTTGTAACGCGATAAAATTGAGCTGTGGGTTGATTGTAATACGTACTCCAATTATTTCCGCCGTCAAAAGAGATTTGTGCTCCACCATCATCGCCAATTATCATACGTTTATTATCCGTTGGGTCAATCCACAAATCATGATGATCGCCATGTGGCGTATTAATATCATTAAAAGTTTTTCCTCCGTCTATGCTTTTCCAAAATTGTACATTTAAAACATACACAACATTTTCATTTTGTGGGTCGCAAAATATTTTTGAAAAATACCAAGCACGTTGTCGCAATTTGCTTTCTTCATTAATTTTATTCCATGTTTTTCCGGCGTCTATACTTTTAAATAATCCACCGGTTTTCGATTCTATTAATGCATAATAAATATTGGGGTTCGACTGCGAAATTGTTATTCCGATAATTCCTAAAGTATCTTTTGGTAAACCTTTATTATTTGTAATATTTATCCAATTATCACCGCCGTCTGTAGTTTTATAAATGCCACTTCCGGATCCACCACTTTCTAATGAATAAGGAGTTCTTTTTACATTCCAGAAAGTTGCAACTAAAATCTCAGGGTCTGTAGGGTCCATCACTAATTCGCAAGCGCCAACATTTTCGTTAACATACACCACTTTTTGCCAAGTTTTTCCACCATCTTTTGAGCGATAAACTCCCCGTTCTGCATTCGGGCCAAATAAATGTCCTAAAGCTGCACAATAAACAATGTCAGGATTTTTGGGATGCACAACAATGCGCGAAATATGTCGCGTATCTGCAAGTCCGATATTTTTCCAACTTCTACCACCGTTTTCGCTCTTCCACATACCAAAACCTTCACTCACGTTTCCACGCAATGTATTTTCACCCATTCCAACATATATAATTGAAGGATCACTTTTACTTACTGCAATTGAACCAACTGAGCCACCAAAAAAACCATCAGAAATATTTGCCCAATTATTGCCACCGTCTAGCGATTTCCAAACCCCACCGCCTGTAGATCCAAAATAAAATAATTGTTTATTATTGATATCGCCAACAACTGCGCCGCTTCTGCCACCTCGCCAAGGGCCTATGTTTCGAAACTGTAACCGATCGGTTACAGATGTATCGTATGGTAATTCGGCGATAGCATTTTTAGATGCGTTTTTTTGTGCAAAGGCCACTTGCGTAAAACAAAATAAAATGATGAAAATATTTTTTTTCATATCTAAAAATTAGAGTAAGGTTTAAAAATTAGCTTCACAGCATAATTATGCGAAATACGGCATTTATATCCTAAAACAAAAATACGGCTCTACGTAATTAAGTAGAGCCGTATTAATATTATGACAATTTGTTTCAAAGCCAATTGTGTAGCTAAGTTCAGCGGGAATCGTTGATATAATTTTCCAGCTGACTTAAAGTAAACTGTTGGTCTTCAATAATAAACTTTACAACATCGCCAATTGAAATAATGCCTTTCAGTTTTTCATCATCGATTACAGGAAGGTAACGAATAGAAAATTCGGTCATAAGATTCATACAATCTGTAATAGAAGTTGCACTTGTAACCCGTTCACAATTTTCAT
>JBBRGZ010000012.1:0-26031 GCA_038223395.1 Chitinophagales bacterium | reverse complement strand
TGTGTTATCCCCTTTTCTCGATTGCTGGAAATAAAATTGATCGGCAAGCTGATGAAAAATAAAATTAGATACCGCATCTCCACTCTGCTCCTGCAAATTTTTTCTTTTAATAATCTTTCCCGCGTTCTCAGTGATGGAAGTCTCCATTAAATGTTCAATCACAAAAACATCCTTTCTTTCTTGATGTTTTTCAAATTGTTTCCACGCCAAGTATTTTTCTAAAAGCTTATACAAATCGCTCAACAAATTATTAATTTGCAATTCATCAGATTGCGCATTGCCAAAAATGAGTGTATGCGCCGCCGACTTATCCCAAGAGCCGGGAGCGTCAGATTTAAATGCATTTTCAATGATGTCAAACAACATTAAAATCTTTTTCCGCTTGTTGTTATACGGACTCCGCACAAAATCAGCAAAAAGCAACTGCTCTTTAAGCCCCAAAGCCTTATAAATACTAATCACTTTTGGCAATGCCATACTATAAATTTAAATAATTATATAAATAATTCATTGACTTACAATATTATATGATATTTTATACTCCTCAATTTAGCTATAAATGTAACGACTTTGTATTTTTTATCCAAGTGCTCTATGTTAATCTTTGTTTATTCAAATTTCTAACACTTAACTTTATATGATATGAAAACAAATCGTTACTTTTTTGCTCTTTTTATTCTGATTTCTTTTTGTGAAGTTTTAAACGCTCAAACTTGGTCTTATGCAAAACAAGGAACTCCAACTTGGCAGGGAGCCATTGCAAAAGACATCTATACTGATGCTACAAGCATTGTCTCCGTTGGCGATATTGGCCTCATCGATATTTCTGAAGGCGAAGTATATATGGTAAAAAACGATTTCGACGGATACGTTATTTGGGAACAACACCATGATAAAGCCGGAAGCATCGAAATATCTCAGCATATTACTCCCGTGCCTTCTGATGGTGGATTTGTGGTAAGCGCAATTCTTGGAGATGTTTATAAACCCTGGTTTTTTAAAACCGATGCCAACGGCAATTTATTGTGGTCGTCGGATGCTTGGTCTGATTTGTTACCTGAAAATTCCGTTTCTCAAACCTATGTTTATCAATTGCCTTCCGGCGATATTGCATGTATTAATACCGACGATATTACAGGAACTATAAATATCAATACCGTATCTAATGCAACCGGTGTACTTTTATCTACAAACACCCTCAGTTATCACGACCTTATTTATCCGGGATATGATTATATTTTTGCGAGTAGTTCTGATATTGAAGGAGATGGTGCAGGAAATTTTTTAATGACTTGGAGATATACTTGTACCGATACAACTGTAAGTTATATCGCAAGAATTAATTCTTCTTTTGTTGTTGAACGTGCGGAAAAACTTGCTGATGTGTATGATGTTTTTTATCCCACAAATATTGCTTTAAATAACGCCGGCGATTATCTTGTAACAGGAATAAAAAATACTGGTGGATTTTTTGGCGATTTATATACAAGTACTATTGTAACTGTTCCTGCCGTTTCAGGACCTGCAACAATTTATTCAACTCCCGGCGCTTTAATAAATTCTAATTCGGGAGATATTACACAATTAAATACCGGTGAATATAAATACATCCGTTATAATTATGATGATGCAGCATTTGATCCCGCAACAGGAGCTTATGTTGAAATTGTTACACTCGATGCTTCTTTAACAGAAACATCTGCACAAACAATTAATTATACCGATTACAATGTATTAGAAACAATTAATACTTACGATGGCGATAAATTTATTGCAGCAGGTATGGCGTGGAAAATTGGAATTCCATCTTATTTTTTTCTCATTGCTTCCGATGCCACAGGCGCAGTTCCTACTTGTGTATTTAATTGCGTATGGCCTGGTGATGCCGATAATTCCGGACTTGTTGACATGGACGATTTGCTCGCAATAGGTCTCGGATATGGTGCTACCGGCCCTTTAAGAGCAGATGCAACAATTGATTGGACAGCTCAAAACGCTATTGAATGGGCAACAGAATTGCCCGATGGCACAAATAATAAATACACCGATTGCAATGGCGATGGTATTATTAATGATGATGATACAACTGCAATTTCAAATAATTATGCATTTACACATGCTGTAAATATGTTAAAAACCGACGCGGGCGATATTCCATTAAGTTTTATTTCTGATGGTTCTGCAAGCGTAGGATTAAATACAATTCCAATTGTTTTGGGTGATGCTGCTAATATGGTAGATGCAATTTATGGCATCAGATTTAATGTTGCTATTACAGGTGAATATATTGAACCGGGTTCTATTAAAATTAATTTTAACGATTCGTGGTTGCTTGCTACAGATAATTATTTACAACTATCAAAAAATAATGGCACCGATCTTAATGCAAATGGCGGTGCTGTGCGCACTAATAATTCTAATGCATCAGGTTATGGCGAAATTGGCACTTTAAGTTTTGTTGTAATTGATAATATTGCCGGTAAAAATGATGCAGATGATATAGAGTTTATGTTTGAAAATATTCGTGCAATTAATTTAGAAGGTGAAGAACTATCTGTTATAGGAATTGCATCAACCGAATCAAATCCTACCGGAATAAATGAATTATATAATAATGCATTTACTATTTCCCCTAATCCAACAACAAGTAATTTTTATGTGCAATCAAATAATGCTATTGAAAAAATTTCCGTATTTAATATCACCGGAAATAAAATAAAAGAAATAAATAATTCCAAGGAGAATTTAATTTATATAGATGCAAATGATTTACCTGCCGGACAATATTTGGTGCAAGTTATTAGTGATGGAAATATGGCGACACAAAAATTATTTATCATCAAATAATTAATTCCTACAATGTATTGTATTTGAGTTTCGGAGACTCCCCTAAATCTCGGTCGAAAGGTCGGGATTTATTTTTTTCTATATTTGAAGTGATATTTAGTAGATAAACAATTAATTTACAGATACTTACATTGTTTATTTAGAAATATTTTTGCTATAACAGCTGTTTTTTGTTCTTTTTTAATTATATGACTATGTAGATATTTGTAGTTGTATAATTGTCTCCGATAAACTTTGATACTTATGAAAAAAATAACTACTCCTTTTGCCATTTTTATAATGGCAATATTTTTTACCTCTTCTATTAACGCTCAATCTTGGGGTTTTGGCCAATATGGCTATTGGACTCAAGATGTTGCAGTTGCTGCCGATGGCAATGTTTGGGCAGTTGGATATGCAGGCGATGACCCTGATTTTTTGGATGCAAATTCTAATTACGTAGTAAAATTAAATAGCGATGGTGAAAAACAGTGGGGACTAGCCCCCGCAGGTTTACCATGGGCTTATGTAAATGCAATGAATGTATTACCAACCGATGATGGCGGGGCTGTGGTTTTTAGTGCTACCGATGCCTACGGTCCCGGATTATATAAATTAGATGCCGACGGCAATGTACTTTGGGAAAATTCTACATTTATAGGCACCTCTTATATATATGGTGGCCAAGCAGTTCAATTAAACGACGGCCGAATAATTTCTGGTGGTCTTGCCGATTTTTATCACAACTTTTACGAGTTTGATGCTTCCGGTAATAATCTTTCAAACTTTACAATTGCTCCTGATACAGCCGCTGCTTGGGGATGGAGTTACTGGAATTATAAGGAAACCGGTATGGTAGCCACCGCTGATGGCGGATTTGCATATTCAACAGGCAGTGATTCTAAAAAATTAGTTTACAAATTTGATAGCGATTTAAATTTGGAATGGACAGGCGAATATGATTTCGTTCTTTCTTGGGAATATGGATATAGCAACAGTTTAAAAATAACTGCCGACGGTGGTCTATTAATGAGCGGCTCTGGAACCGATGTTGCAGGTACTTATTATGGTACTGTAAGAAAAATTTCTTCTGCAGGAACTTTGGAATGGGTAAACACCTATAATCACGGATATTCTTGGGAAGAAGGTGCTTGGGCTCTGCCTTTAGGCACCGATAATTATATCGTTTGGACTCAGGATGGCGGAGATAACAGCACAAGTGGTTGGGTAACTGATAATGCCGGAATAGAAACCGGTGCAATTAATATCCCTATTGTTGGTCCATTTGGATATTCAGGCGGATTGGAAGTGCTTGACGTCGAAAATACGCCCGATGGCGGATATCTTATTGCAGGAAGACAATATTTGGAAGATTTTAGTCAGCGCATGACAATTATTAAATCAAATGCTGACGGCTCCTTTGATCCTTGTATTTTTAATTGTGTTTGGCCGGGTGATGCTAATAATGATGGATTTGCTGACGCTACCGACTTGTTTGAAATAGGAATTAATTATGGTGCTACAGGATTTTCACGAGATGACATGAGCATTGATTGGTCTGGTAAATTATCTGCTGCCTGGATGGAACCCGATACCATGTACTGGTATATTTTAAATGATCTTAAATGGACCGATTGCGATGGTAATGGTACAATTAACGATGATGACACTACAGCAGTAATTAATAATTTGGGTCTTGATCACCCACTTAATAATTTGCGCATAGATGGAGGCGATGCGCCTCTTTATTTTGCACCCGTTAGCGACATGTTGCATATTGGTTTAAATGAAATTCCAATTATGTTGGGCGATGATATTACTTCTATAGAAGAAATTTATGGTATCGCTTTTACAATTAATATTGAGTCGGATGTAATTGATATGGCAAACTCAAAAGTAAGTTTTGATGATGGCTGGATGGGTAATGTTGGAGAAACTTTACGTCTCAATAAAAATTTCGGCGATGAACATCTTGTAGTAAATAGCATTGTAAGAAAAGACAGAATAAATACTGCAGGCAATGGCCAAATAGGCACTTTAAGCATTGTTGTAGTGGACAATATTTCAGGCAAAACAGATGCTTCTGAAAGTACATTCTCATTTAGCGATGTTACTGCCGTTAAATTAAATAGAGAAGTAATTCCTATCCTTTCTGAAGCATCTACATTAGGTGCAGAAGACAATACAGCAATAAATGAAAATAATATTTCAAGCATTGCTTTATATCCAAACCCTGCAAATGAAATTGTTTATGTTAATAATAATTCAAGTGAATCAATTGAAAGTATAAAAATTTCAGATATTACCGGCCGCATTTTAATTGAATTAAATAATCAATTAAATAATACGATTGCTATTGACATTTCAGCATTAACTCCCGGCAATTATTTTATAGAAATTAATACAGGTTCAAAAATTGAATCTCAAAAACTTACGATTTTTTAGATTAGGGTCAATTTCAATTTTCAAAACCGCATCTGCTCCTCGATGCGGTTTTTTTATTTAATTTAAGGTTGTATGGAATTTTATTTTTCAGTTATTAATTCAACATTAAATTATAAAAAATAATGAATAGCTCTGCATTATATTGATACCACGCTACCTTTTCAATTCGAAATTCGAAAAACACCTTTTGAAGCTTTTTATATTCCTAATGGTTCTGTTGTTTGGTGTTTTATTCTTTAGGGGGCAGGGGTGACTTGGTTGACGCTGCTTAGTAAATGCATATAATTTGTGCAGCAATCGTGCTATATGTTATTCCGTTTCCTCCAAAACACAATGCCTAACATGTGCTCGGAGTCATAATATAAGAAAAAGCATCTCCACGAAATTTTAAAAGCACCTGTCCAATGTAATTAAGATTTCACTTTTATAATAGGAAATAATTAAATAAAATACGCCATTTATTTTTTAGTAGACCTTTGAGATTTATTGCTTGAACTTGTTTTCTTGGTAGATTTTTTAACTGGTTTTTTTGCTACACTTTTTTTGCTAACAGATTTTTGCGCTTGTTGTGGAACGGATTTTTTGCACGGTTTTATTGTACCTTCCTCTGCTGTTACAAAGTTTTTACCCATAGCAACTGAGGCTACCATTTTAAAGAAATTTATCATTTTATTGCCTTCTACATCCCAATAATGTGCGTTGCGTGTACTTACCTTGATTAAAGAAATATCAAGATCGTCAATGCCGTCTTTAAACCAGGTTTTTACAAGTGGATTCCACAATTCTTCTGCTTTTTTTCTGTCGATTACAATTTCAGCTTCACCATACACCACTAAAAATTTACTTTTAATTGGATGCGAAAAATATAATCGAACATGTTTATCAGCCTCAATATCTGCATTTTTGCCACTTGAAATAGAACTAAAAAACCAAATACTTCCATCATTATCAACACTTTGGGCACTCATTGGGCGACATGACGGCACATCTAATTCTGTGTCGGTTGTGCAAAACATACAGATATTAATCTGCTCAACCATTTCTCTTAATTTAACCGAGCCAACTCGATTTTGAATTTTTGCCATAATTAATATTTAGTTTTATTATTCTTTTTTTGATGTACTTTTTGCACTCAGTTTCTTCTTGTGATTTGAATGTGCTTTATCTATTGAATGTGTTTCTTCCAAATCTAAAGATTGATTTTCAAGATCTGCTACCTTTTTATAAAATAGCTTTAAAACTTTTAAATCATCTTCACTAATTTCTTCAATAGTGAGCAGCCTATTACTTGCGTGTTCGTTTGCTATTATCAACTCGTTTAATTTTAAATGCACAGCCATAGAATCTTTATTCTGACTCCTCTGAATAAGAAATACCATTAAAAAAGTAATAATTGTAGTGCCGGTATTAATAACAAGCTGCCAGGTATCCGAATAACTGAAAATAGGGCCCGTAATAATCCATAAAAGAATTATGCTAAAGGCTGTAATAAATGCTGCTGTGCTCCCTGTAGCGTGGGTAACTGCAGTTGAAATTTTGTCGAAACCGTGAGGCTTTACGTCATCGTTTTTTTTCATAATAGGTAGTTTTTCAACACCAAATTTACTACAAAGCAAGTCCTTATTTCTCTCAAAAGAATGTGCCAAACTTTATCGGCTTATTATGCTTGTGTACCATTAGATACCTGTGTAGGAATAATATAATTTTGTGAAATATTTTCCACGTTTTGTATAACTCTTTTCCTATATTATACAGATGATATTAGAATTTGAATGTGCAGATTTTTTAATTTCCATACATTCTGTCTAATTCAAACGCAAAGTATCGGCAATATGCGCAAAACTTACAACAGTAAAAGGGATTTCATCAATAAAAATGTTATTAGATTTTGCATTCAATAAAATAACATCAAGTATAGAATGAATTTCAGTGTTATCTGTTGCAAAATAGAAGGAGGGATATGCTACCAAAAAGGTTATTATAAAAAATCTACAGTAAGTTAATAATTCTTAACATCAAACATGTGCTTAACTTCAATATAAGTGGGCGAAAAACTACTTTTAAAATAAAGAGAAAAGATAAAACAATTAACAATTTATGTATAAAATTAGAATCAGGCTAAAGCTAGTTTTGTTTAACATGTTGGTATAATAAGGGACATTTTTTTTCGTCCATCCAATGTATTAACGTCAGCATATTTTCTTTCTCCATTGCTGTACAGCCTGATGTACCGTGGTTTTCATCCTTCCAAATGTGTAAAAAAATACAGGATCCTGCACCGGCAATTTGGGGTGATGTATTATAATTTACCCAAACACCATATTCGTATTGTAAATCATTTCTCTGCATGCTTTCAAAACTCGTGTAATCTTTTAGTGCAATAGTATCATCATCAATTAATAGATTGTAATATAGTGATGTTACATCATCTACACATAAATCATTTTCATCAACCTGTTTAAACGGAAATTGTAAATCAGTTAAATTATTATAACTAAATATTTTACTCAAACTAAAGATTCCGGCCGGCGAACAACCATCACCTTCGTGTTTAATTTTTTGTGCTATAGGATTTTGTATTCTATCGGCAGCTAATCCATTTTTTCCGATAACAACTGCAAAACTATTTATTAATTTCCATGCAGAAATTGAATCGGCGCGTTCAAATAATTGCATTTTTCCATGTATCGCATTTGAATCCGCTGTTATTACTTCAATTAATTGCAATGCCGAATTGGGAATTTCCGAAGTAGTTTTATGGTTTCTTTGTCCATTACAAGCAAACAAAAAGCAAAGCATCGCTGTCAACATACCCGATTTCATAACACGAAAGTAGATTAAATTTACTTACCTTCACCTATATTTTATTCTAATGAAAAAAGCACTCTCTGCACTTTTCCTGCTCATAAATACACAGTTTATTTACGCGCAATCGCCAATTACAATAAGTGTTGGCGATATTGCGGACAAGGGCCAAGAATTTATTATTTCCAACGCCAATCCGCTTATCGCTTTTAATGGCACAAATACAGGCGCAAACTTTGTGTGGGATTTTAGTGACTTGACCTCTATTTCAACCGACACTTCCGTTTGGGTTGATGTGTATGATACTGACCCGTTTTACTTTTTTTTATGGCTTTCTTCTGATGTTGCTGAAGCCACAGGCGGAAATCTCGCTAACGATTACATAACAGTTGAAGAAGTTTTTAATTTTTATAAACGAAACAGCACATTATTCGGCCTCACAGGTTTTGCCGGAACAATAGAGGGAATTCCTTTTCCAATTAAATACGATGAGGTTGAAACCATATTAACATTGCCCGCGCAATTTGGTGATATTTCTAATTCTGAAACCGGATTTAATATCGACATTCCCGGTGTTGCAACTTGGATTGAACAAAGGTCCAGAACAAATGTAATTGATGGTTGGGGTAGTTTAATAACACCTTCAGGTTCATTCGACGTATTGCGCCAACGCTCCGAAATATTAATTACAGATACCATAATATATGCCGGCGTACCAATTGGAATTTCTTATTCAACAATTGAATACAGATGGCTAGCAAACGGCGGCGGAGTGCCAGTTTTACAAATTAATGCACAAGCAATAATCGGTACCGAAACTGTAAGTCAAGTGATATATAAAATTGCAAATATTGAAGATGCAATTGCGCAGTCATCAAATGCAGAAAATCGCTTAGTAGTAACGCAAAATCCCGCAGAAAATACCCTCGATTTTAATATTAATATGAATTCAAATTATAATTTAATAATGCATATTTATGACGCAGCAGGCAAACAATTAAAAACTGAAAATCTGCATTGTAATACAGGAATAAATAATTTTTCGCAAGATATCACTAACTTAGCGCCTGGATTATATATTATTTCAATAGAAAATGTTGGAGAATTAGTCGCTTCATCCCAATTTATTAAAAAGTAAATTATGCTTAAAAAGTTATTTATACTTCCTTTTATTTGTGCATTCATTATTTCATGTAGTACTACTGTTGAAATTAATCCCGAAAACGTAAGTGGAGTATGGACAGCACAAGAATTTGAAAGCACAGTACCAGGCATTCCTGAAGATGTTATTGCTGCCGGAAAAAAAGAATTTTTATCTTCAGTGTATACACTCAATTCCGACAATACAATGGATATGCATTCTGATTATTTTTCTAAAGGCGCACCAGGAAATTGGGAATTAGATAATGCTACAAAAGAATTATCTATGTATTATACTGCAGATACAATTCAAGGAATAGAAAAATTTATAATCACTGAGCTTACTAAAAATAAAATGGTATTGCGTCAAGATATTGAGAACATGGATGCTTTTGTGCAATTAACTTTACAAAAGTAATAAGTATAAAAAAGCCGGAAAGTCTCCACCCTCCGGCCTATTGAAAACAACCACTACTCTGTTTTTATTTTAATGCAGTTGGCTCTGCGTTATTTGCTTTTAACGATATTCCGAACCAAATTAAATCTTGAATTAAATCATCGGGCATTCCCGGGTAAACAAGATTCCATTTTTTTCTATCAATATTAAACTTAGCAACAGCTAAAATTTCATTTTTGTTCACAGAAATTTTTGCCGGAAACGTAATATTTTTAGTTACATCCTTAATTTTCAAATTTCCACTGATGGTATAATTCGGGTCTGTTACAGCGTATTCGCTAATTTCAGCTTCATTGCCTCCTAAGGTTTCATCCTTGCCGTTAAATGGCACTACCGCAGTAATTTCAAAAGTAGATTCCGGATAGGTAGCCACATCAAAAAAGTCAGGCGATTTTAAATGTCCAGTTAATTTGCCATTTGAAACCTCGTCATCCTTAATAGAAGCCAGCGTAGGCATGTCTAACACAAATTTTCCACCGGATAAAACACCATCCATTAATTGCAACGATCCATTTTTTATGTTCACAGTTCCATTGTGATAAGCTGTTACTTTAGTACCAACCCATTCCAATCTGCTTTCGGCAGTATCAATTGGAACACTAATAGAGCCTTTTGTCATAATTACTTCTTGAGCATCGCCTGTTATGGCCATATCGCTCTCTGGTGCATTTTTACATGCCGAAAATGTTACCAAAACGGCAACAATTAATGTTAGAATCGTTGTTTTTTTCATATTTTTTTTAGTTATTATGTGTATATACACACATTTATAAACAAAAAGCCAGCAAAAATGTTTCCTATATTTGATTTTTATTCAAATTAATTTTAAAAAACCAATAAACAATGGGCTTTCAGATACTTACTTCCGTTATATTGATTGTTGTTTTTATGACTGCCGTATGGTTATACAGCATCTTTAAAAAGGACATGAGCATAGTTGATGGCTTTTGGGGATTGGGTTTTTTGGCCGTTACACACCATTGGTTTTTTCGTTTAGACGATATTTCCCCTCGCCAAATTGTGATAGCGTATTTGGTAACTCTCTGGGGTATACGATTGGCTTTACACATTTTTTATCGCAATTTCGGTAAGCCAGAAGACCCGCGTTATGTTGCTTTTAGAGACGATTGGGGCGACAAAACAATTTTTAAAAGTTTCTACAAAGTATTTATGTTGCAGGGCGGTTTAATGCTTGTAATTGCAATGCCAATTATAGCTGTTATGTATTCGGGTGACGCTACTTTCAGTAAAATAAATATTATAGGTGTTGTTTTATGGCTTATTGGCTGGCTGTTTGAAACCTTTGCCGATTACCAGTTATTAAAATTTAAACGCAATCCTGCAAACAAAGGCAAGGTGATGGATTCCGGATTATGGCGTTATAGTCGCCACCCAAATTATTTTGGTGAAGTATGCGTATGGTGGGGTATCTTTTTAATTTCTATTGGTTCAGGATATTGGTATTTATCCTTATTATCTCCAATCTTAATTACATATATGTTACTCAAAGTATCAGGAGTAACTATGTTAGAAAAAAGATATGATGGCAACGATAAATATTCCGAATACAAAAGAAAAACAAGCGAATTTTTTCCCCTTCCTCCAAAAAAGTAATTTACTTCAACTATTCATTACTTTAATTATTAATTGAAAGTAAATGATATGAATTTCTTTTTTTAATAAATTATTAAATCCTGTTATATCAATTGAAATTGTAAATTTGCTGTAATGGAAAATGTAGTAAAGCTGTTAAAATCTTACGGTGTATTTAAACGCTTACTGTTTGGACTTGCTTTGCTTTTTACAGTTTTTGTAATTGGAATCAGCGGTTTTATGCTGATAGAAAATTATAATTTTATTGATGCTGTTTACATGAGCATCATTACACTTTCTACTGTAGGTTTTGGCGAAGTAACTCCGCTATCCGACAACGGAAAAATATTTACATCACTTCTCATTTTTTTAAGTGTAGCAACTTATGGTTATGCTATTACTGTTATCACCTCTTATATTATTGAAGGGGAATTTAGAATGTACTTTAAACACTTACGCGTGAACAACGAAATACAAAAACTCAGCAACCATGTTGTAGTTTGTGGCTACGGTCGCAACGGAAAACAAGCTTGTCAGCAATTAGCTTCAGGTAATTTTAAGTTTGTGGTGATTGAAAATAATCCGCAATTAATTCAACAATTTAGGGAAGATGAAAACATTCTTTTTGTTGAAGGAAATGCCACAGAGGATGCCATATTAGAGCAAGCCGGCATTAAAAATGCAAAGGGATTAATTACCACACTACCCGACGATGCAAATAATGTTTTTGTAGCCCTCACTGCGCGAGAATTAAATCCAACGATGAAGATTATTAGTCGCGCATCAAGCGATAATGCAGAAAGTAAATTAAAACGCGCAGGCGCCGATAATGTGATTATGCCTGATAAAATTGGCGGTACGCATATGGCAGCGCTGATGACAAAACCGGATGTTTTAGAATTTATTGATTTTATAACTAGTGAAATAAATATTCGTATGGAAGAAATTCACTTCAACAGTTTATCCGATCAATATAAAAATAAATCTATTCGCGAAATGGAAATTCGCAATAAAACCGGCGCTAGTGTTATTGGTTATAAAATCAGTAATGGCCAATATATTATTAATCCACAACCCGATACGATTATGGTACCAGAATCAAAAATATTTGTGTTAGGGACTCAGGATCAGGTAAGTAATTTAATAAAAATATTAAAAAGCGGCGAATAAATTTTAATTATTTACACCATTTAATCTTGCAAACGCAGATTTTAATTCCTCAGGACCTGCCTTAGTCATCATATCGCTAAAACCAAAGGTAATTTCTTCTTTTCCTTCGCGCAATTGTGCAAAAACAGAATCAATAAATGCAGAAACCGGAGGTGCAGTATCATGCAATCCTTTTCCACCCAAGTCAGTATTTAATGCCGGCGGATTGAGTTCAATTACTTCAATATTTTGAGCCTTTAATAAATGGCGCAACGAAAGTGTAAAGCTGTGCACAAAGGCTTTAGTTGCCGAATATACAGGTGTTTTTGTAAGCGGCACAAAAGATAATCCCGACGAAACATTTACAATTGTTTTTAAAGATGGTAATGCCAAAAACATTTTACTCAAATGTAAAGGCGCTTTAATATTTATTTCTATTTCTGCTTCACCGCGCTCTAAAAAATTTTCATCCGTTACTTGCATCCATTGTTGTATGCCTGCATTATTAATTAATACATTTAAATCGGGGTGATGTTGTTGTATCCAAGTAAACAAAGATTCCCTTTCTTCTTTAACTGCTAAATCGTTTTGTTTAATTATAAGGCCCGGCAATTTATCTTGCGCTTCTTGCAAAGCATCTAATCTTCTTCCACAAATAATTACTGTATTATTTTCTTTAATAAATTGTTCTGCAAGTCCGAATCCGATGCCCGATGCACCACCCGTAATTAAAATTTTTTGTCCGCTGAGTTCCATTTGTTTTTTTAAATGTAATAAAATCTTTCCTATAACCACAGTTCTTTTATTTGCGTTCGCTTTTAATTGTGTGATATTATCTTAATTGTCGTTTGAGCTCTCCTAATATTGTTTATATTGCATTGCCGGTTTTTAATGTGCAAAAGCACGTTAAACATTCTACCTAAAACCCATAATTTTACTGCTGATGAAAATTGGTCTCTTTTTCGGTTCATTTAATCCAATACACACCGGACATCTGATTATTGCAAATTATTTTGCTGAAAATACAGATATGGACAAGGTATGGTTTATTGTTTCACCACAAAATCCCTTCAAAGAAAAACATACCCTTTTAGACGAAAAACATCGACTTTATATGGTAAACCTCGCCGTTGAAGATAATTACAAATTAGAGGCTTCCAATATCGAATTTAAACTTCCGCAGCCTTCTTACACCATTCACACACTCACTTATCTCAAAGAAAAGTATCCCGAAAACGAGTTTGTGCTCATTATGGGTTCAGATAACCTTGCCGGACTTCCAAAATGGAAAAATATCGAATTGATAGTTAAATCTCATCCTATCTATATATATACACGCTCAGAATCCGAACGCATTGAACCTGATTTTGACGGCGATTTTCATTTTTTTGACGTGCCAATTATTGCAATTTCTTCTACTTTTATTCGCAACAGTATAAAATCCGGTATTTCTATTCGATACCTTGTGCCTGATAAGGTTTGGGAATATTTAGACGAGATGTCGTTTTATAAAAAAGTTTAACCCATTAATATTAAAATAGGCTTTAATCAATGTTAACGGTATGTTAGTGGAGGGTTAATTACTATGGATAACATCTTGGTAAATAAATCAAAAATATTTTAGCTCATCCTTTTTGTGGATAGTGTGCATTTCGCCAACACCTTTTGTACGTTAATCTAATGTGCGTATCCAAAAAGTTTTCCTGTTAACTTTGTACTAACAGCCTGTTGATTACCTGCAATATGTGCTATTTTATGAAACTTAGGCTGTTTGCAGAATGTTGGTGAAGTAGATATTTATATGGACAACTCTTTATTCAAAATTGTTATTTAATATTTATCAACCAATTAACAGCACTGATGATGATTCTTTATTTAATTAAAAAAACTAACCATGATCATTAAGGGGGAAAAAGTTGTGGATATCGCTCTTTTAGAAAGAGACGGATTTATTGATGAATTTATTGATCCTACATTAGATTTGTTTGAAGAAATCAATAAATTAAAAAAAGAAAAAAATGCCGTTATCCTCGCGCATTATTATCAAGAGCCTGATATTCAAGATATAGCAGATTATATTGGCGATAGTTTAGGCCTTGCGCAAAATGCAGTAACTACATCTGCTGATATGATAGTTTTTGCCGGTGTGCACTTTATGGCAGAAACCGCAAAAATTTTAAATCCCAATAAAAAAGTAATAATGCCCGATTCAAAAGCGGGTTGCTCTTTGGCAGATAGTTGTCCGCCTGTGTTATTTGAAAGATTTATAAAAAGTCACCCCAACCATACCGTAATCTCATATATTAACTGCACGGCAGAAATAAAGGCATTGAGCGATATTATTTGCACCAGTAGCAATGCAATTAAGGTTGTTGAAAGTGTGCCGGCAGATAAACCGATCATTTTTGCTCCGGACAAAAATTTAGGAAGATATATTGAAAAGAAAACAGGAAGAAAAATGGTTTTATGGGATGGAAGCTGCATGGTGCACGAAATATTTTCTTTGGAAAAAATAACCAAACTAAAAATTCAACATCCCAATGCAAAAGTAATTGCCCACCCCGAATGTGAAGATCCTGTATTACAAGTTGCCGATTTTATTGGAAGTACAACAGGATTATTAAAATACTCGGCTCAGGATGCTGCTACCGAATTTATTGTTGTAACGGAAACCGGTATTATACATCAAATGCAAAAAAATTCTCCCGAAAAAACATTTATCCCGGCTCCTCCCGATAATCTATGTGCATGCAATGATTGTCCGCACATGAAAAGAAATACTTTAGAAAAATTATATATTGCAATGAAATACGAATTACCTGAAATATTAATTAAAGAGCCTACAATTTCTCTTGCCAGAAAATCTATTCAAACAATGTTGGATATTTCTGCAAAGGCAGGATTATAATTCAGTAATTATTTTGTCTTAAACTTTTCAATTAAATTATTGATGCGTTCAATATTTTGGTAGTTAAGCGAATAATAAATGAATTTTCCTTCGCGCGTAGTTTTTACTAAATCTGCAGTTCTTAAAATATTTAATTGTTGCGAAGCTATTGACTGATCTAGATTTAAGCTTGAATAAATTTTATTTACAGTAATTGATTTATTCTTATCAATAAAGGTTATCATTTTTAATCGCAACGGATGCGATATTGCGCGAATAATAATAGATGCTGCGTGCAATTCGCTGTTTTCTACATTATCAAATACTAAAATTGCGTTGCGTGACATAATGTTATTTGGATAATTCTTTAATCAATTCAGAAATTTCAGCAAGCCTTTCATTATTTAATGCGTAATAAATAAATTTTCCATTGCGTTTAGTATTTACTATTCCACTCCTTCTTAAAATTGCTAAATGTTGCGATGCAATAGATTGTTCGATTCGTAACTTGAGATAAATTTCTGATACTGTTAACTTCTCAGATTCCTTCAACATTTTAATAATCTGTTGTCTCAGCTTATGATCTACTGAGCGCAGTACAAGAACCGTTTTCTTCAGATTATTAAAATCTAATTTAATTTCACCGACAATATCGGCGTTTATGAGTTTTATTGCATGTGTAGCGGGCATAGGGTTGATTTACAGTTTGGTACCCACGCGGTGTAATGATATCAAATATACTTATTTAATACATATAAACCAAAAACATATAACAAGTGTTTGCTACTTTTTAGAAGAATAATACGGTTTTAAGTAGTTAGGTTGATAATATCCGAGGTCCTCGAATTTCTCATTTACATAGTGTTTATAGGATAATGCGCACATATTGGAGGATAATTGTTGATGTGCATCAAAGAAAAAACTACGCGGATGGCGAAGGTAAGGTTTTGATTTTTCAAGTCCGCTACCAAAAAATACGACATTGTTTTTGTCTAAAAACTTGTCAAAACTGCCTTCTTCAAGAATTAAAGGCTGTGGCGCTAATACCTCCAACCCATCCTTTGAGTAAATGGCCGTATATACTTCTAGTCTGCGCGCATCTATTAGAGGGCAAAATTGAGTCTCAGCGTCATTATAATGGCTCAGAAGCGGTGAAACCATGCTTTGTAAGGTGCTGATTGCTAATAAAGGCTTATTAATTGCGTGACAAAATCCTTTTGCGGTAGAAACGCCTATGCGCAAACCTGTGTAAGACCCTGGACCGGCGCTTATGGCAACCGCATCCAAATTACTGAGTTTATTATCTGTGTTTTTTAATGCCTCGATGGTGAGAGAAGTCAGCTGCGCAATATGGTCATTTTCAGTTGCACCAATACTTTCGTATAAACACAGGCCATCGCGCGCAACATTTACGCTGCAAATGGATACCGATGTTTCTATGTTTAAAATTAAAGCCAATCAGAATTGTATGGGTAACAGTAACGCAGAATCGCTTCGCATAATTGTAACCTCTGTTGCATCTCCCTTTTTAAATTTACTCAAGGCTTGCATATACGACATCATATCAACCACTTCGTATATGCCTAATTGAATTACAATATCGCCTGCTAATATACCTGCTTTTTGTGCGGGCTTGCCATCACTTACACCATCAATGCGCATGCCTTTTCCTGAAAAAACATAATCGGGAATTACACCTAAAGTAACAGTAAAACGCGGCGCATTTTCATTGTCGTCTTCTTTTGTTTTTGTAAAATTTATTTTACCTGCACTGTTCAACGAATCAATTAATACATAAGTGTAATCCAATATATTTTCTATTCCTTTATAATTTACTTTATCAGCATCATCTGTTGGTTTATGATAATCGCTGTGCGAACCGGTAAAAAAATGTAATACAGGAATATCTTTTAAATAAAAGGATGTTTGATCACTTGGTCCTATTCCCGATTCTGTTGTTTTTATTTGGATGCCATCCACTTTAATATTTTCAAGTAAGGTCCAGTTTGTAGAGGAGCCGACACCATTTATTATAACAGTTTTATTACTATCCAATCTGCCTACCATATCGAAGTTGAGCATGTAATTCGGATTGTAATATTGAAGCGCAGATGTTGCAGCAAAAGCCTTACTGCCAAACAATCCCATCTCCTCGCCACTAAAAGCTATAATTAAATAATTATTGTTTTTTAAGGAGGATGATTTTAATTTTCTTGCAAGCTCGGTAATGAGTCCTACGCCACTTGCATTATCGTCGGCGCCGTTGTGTATTGCCGGTTCGCCTCTATATAACGAACCTTCAATTTCGCCGTGTCCAAGATGATCGTAATGTGCTCCGATAATTACAGTTTGTGCAGCATTATTATTGATATATCCCAATACATTATGTCCTATTCTTTCATCAATTTGTAAATCTGTTTGCAGCGTTATTTTTGATTTTGTATTCATTAAATTATTAGCAATCGTTTCATTTACTACATACACCGGAATATTTTCTGCTGTCGTATTTCTTCTGTAATCTGCAATTGGTGCTTCGTAATCTGCATCCATATTATAAAAAATAACAGCAGCTGCACCATGCGATATTGCATTTTTTATTTTTAATCTTTCGTCGTTATAATCAATATATTTTGAATGTGGATGTGTGCCATCTGGAGAAGATAATTTTACTAAAACAATTTTATCTTTTACGTCTTTATTTTTATAATCATCATAATTTAAATCCGGAGCAGAAATTCCGAAATTAACGTCTACAATTGGTGCATTTACAATGCCGTTTGCCGACATTGGATGAGGAAATGCCGCATTAAAATCAGTATATTTTATTTCCGCTTGTACATAATTATTGTGTCCTGCAACTTTTCCCGCATGTGCATCAAAGGCTTCCAAATAGGTATTAGTATCACCAGCGGGCTCCAAACCTATTTCTATAAATTGTTTAATGATGTATTCATAAGCAAGCTTTTCACCGGCACTTCCCGTGGCGCGACCTTCTAGCTTGTCGTCAGCCAAGTAGGAAACATGTTGTTTTAATTCTCTTTCAACTGCCGTTTGTGCATAGCAGACAGTGTTTAAAGAAAACAATAAACACAGTGCACTTATAAATAAATTTTTCATTGATGCTTATTTGCCGCAAAGTAAGTAAATAAAAAGTGTTTGAAAGGAGACTTTCATCATCGTCTGGATATTAGCTTTATTGCAAGCACAGAATCCCTTGTAAATAATAGATATTCAAAAACTATTGGTTAAAATTTTATTTTGCCGGAACCAATAAACTTTTGTAGGTTTTAGAATCTTTTAAAACTTCAATTGCTTTTTGAATTTCGTTATCCGATTTAAAAGAAGCCTCTATTCTACCATCTTCATTATAATAACGCGATGCTATTTCAGTATTGAGTTCTTGGATAATTTCATCCTTAAATTTTGCAAGGTCTTTTTCTTTATCATGATGAATTTTTGATTTTAAAGAAGCAATATCGCCTTCAATCGCCTCATAATAAATATCTTGTTTTGCACTTGCTTCTAAATATTCTAAATCCTTTTCTGTATCGGTTACATAATCAAAAGATTTACCGTCCAAAAATGCAATAAAATCTTCATAGTCCTTATCTGTTATCGAAAATGTTTTTGCATCTCCAATTGTAGCGTGTTCATATTTATATTTGGTTGCATATTTAAATATCAAGCTTTTGCGCAATAGATTATAAGTCACATCTTTATATTGTTCTCTTGCAACTGCAACATCAGGATCAATACCACCGCCATCGTACACTGTTCTTCCACTTTGAGTTTTGAAAGCCGTTTTTAATGAATCAGGTACTTTTCCAACACTGCCATCCGGATTTCTATGTGTATAATCTAAAGCCTGAATACACCTTCCACTAGGAATATAATATTTTGCTGTAGTGAGTTTTAATTTGGTATTAAATGAAATATCTCGTGTAGTTTGAACCAATCCTTTTCCATAACTTTTTTCACCTAAAATTACACCTCTATCATAATCCTGAATTGTGCCGGCAACAATTTCTGATGCAGAAGCAGACGAACTGTTAGTTAAAATAATTAATGGAATTTTGCTATCTATTGGTGAGTTTAAAGCTTTAAAAGATTTATCCCATTCTTTTACTTTTCCTAAGGTGCTGCATACCTCGGAACCTTTTTCAATAAAGATATTAGATACATTAACAGCCTCGCGCAACAAGCCACCCGGATTGCCGCGTAAGTCTAAAATGAGACCTTGCATTTGCGGATCTTTCTTCTCTAATTCTTTTAATGCGTTGGTAATATCTAGGCTTGCATCTTCAGTAAATTGCGTTAAAATAATATATCCAATTCCAGGTTCTACAAAACCGAAATAGGGAACGCTGTTCATATTAATATCTTCTCTTGTTATTGCAATATCAAATGTTTTATCTTCGTAAGGTCTATTTACTTTTAAGGTAACAGTTGTTCCTGCCGAACCTCTTAATAAATCGCTTATCCCTTCATCATTATTTGCATCCAAATTTTTTCCATCTATAGCTAAAATAATATCACCTGTTTTTAAACCTGCATTATCTGCTGCAAATCCTTTAAAACATTCTATCACTGTCGACTTGCCATCAATAGGCCTAATGCTTGCGCCGATGCCTCCATAATTGCCTGTTATTTGAAATTTATAGCCTTCTAATTCTGCTTCCGAAATATAATTTGTATAAGGATCCAAACTCTCTAACATCGCATCAATTCCTGTGCGCATTAATTTATTTGGATCTATTTCATCAACATAATAGGTATTTAATTCTTTGTATACTGACGTAAAGATGTCGATGTTTTTTCCAATTTCAAATAAATCGGCACCAGCTGCGGCAGATGTTAAAACAAATACAGACGATATAGCAATGAGTGCAATTACAAATTGTCCCTTTGCAGTTTTAATAACATGTTTTAATCCTTTCATATACTTCTCATTAATGTATTTATAAAAAATAATCTTCAAATAATTATGGAACCGGGTCGTGGCCATGGCCTCCCCAAGGGTGACAACTTCCAATTCTTTTTAAACCTAACCAACCACCTTTTAGCGGACCGTATTTTTGAATTGCTTCAATCATATATTGACTACAAGTTGGTGTGTATCTGCATGAACTTGGTAATATTGGCGAAATAACTTTTTGATATATTTTTATAGGGAGAATAAAAATCCAGCCAATTACTTTTTTTATAAAATTATACATCTCCCGCATTTGCTCCTTAATAATTGCGATGTTAAACGCTTTTTTTATTTGTTTTCTGATATTTTATCCTTAAGCATGGTTAAAGCTACCGTCATTTTTTTTTCTATCTCGTTAAAAGTTGTTATTTTTTTTGAAGTATAAATAATTGCAAAGGCTACTTGTTTATTTGAAGCGATCAGATATCTATATAGTTCACTTTTGTGCAAACGAACTGCTTCTCGAATTAAGCGTTTAATTCTATTGCGATCAACTGCCCTTGGAAACTTACTTTTTGAAACAGATATGAGCACCTGAACAGGCGTGTTTTCAGGTAATTCGGTTACTAACCACACAATATTACAGGGATGTACTAAAAAACTTTGCCCCGCTTTAAAAAGCGAGGCAGTTATATTTTTATTGCAGAGTCTTTCAGATTTACTGAAAGAGTTTACGTTCACCTTTTGCTGAGTTTTTGAGTCAGAACCGGGCAGTATATTATTTGCCGATATTTCTTTCGTCAGATACAGACAATTTTTTACGTCCTTTACGGCGACGACGCGCTATAATATTACGTCCGTCTTTGGTTTTCATGCGCTCACGAAATCCATGCTTATTCTTTCTCTTTCTTGTTGAAGGTTGAAACGTCCTTTTCATCACTAACTATTTTGGGAGCACAAAGATAGAATTTTATCTACGAAATTCACAACATGTCAACAAATAAAGTTTATTACATGATAAATTAATATTTTATCTGCTTTAAAATGGTTGAATCTAATTAAATTCTTTATAAGCAAAATACCTTTTTGCAGTTCGATTATGTTATCACTCAAAGTTTTGTAACATAAACCATTATTGACTAAAACAAAAATGCATATAGAAAAATACTAATATGTTATTTACACTTTATATTTATCTTACAAGTATAAAATTGCCCGAATCTTTAAATTCATCTCCATCGGTAAATGATGCTGAAACTTGCCACACGTATGTTCCCATGCCTTGTTCTTTTCCCTCAAAAGTGCCATCCCAACCGGAAGTTGCACTATAGCTATCGGTTTCATAAATCATTTGTCCCCATCTGTTAAATATTTGGAGGTGATATGTAGTGATATTATAAGCGATACTTTGAAAGAAATCGTTGGTGCCATCTGCATTTGGTGAAAATGCTGAGGGAAAAAATACTTCTGGAACAAATTCTACATAAATTGTTACTGTATCTGTTGCGATGCATCCCTCCGAATTAACTACCGTAATTGTATAAGTTGTTGTTTCAGTTGGAGCCACAGTAGCAGTCAAACAAGGGTCTTCAGCACATGGAACATCAGGATCCCAGGTTGCTGAAACAATATCCGGTAAGCTTGTATTCACTATTATTGTTGCAGTTTGCCCTACAAATATTGTTTGGTCGTCGGCAGTTGCATTTACAGTTAATAAGATGGGTTCGGTGATTGTAAAGTTTACATCATCCGTACAACCACTAGCATCAGTAATTGTTACTGTATAATCGCCGGCTTCTAGGCCAGTAAATGTGTCTAGTATTGTTGGAGTGCCATCATTTAATGTATAAGTATATGGAATTGAGCCACCTGTTTCGGTAATATGCACCGAACCTTCGGCATATCCGTTGCAAGGATTATTTACCAAATCTTCAAAGTCGCCAATTAATTCTGCAGGTTCTACAATTGTAAATTCATATGTTCTTTGGCAGCCACCAGCTTCTGTTACTGTTATCGTATAAGTGCCGCCCTCTAAATCTGTTAATTCTGTAACACCAACATCACCAGTGCTCCATTCGTATGTATAAGGTTCCAATCCGCCGGTAATAGTAATTGAGGCGGTTCCGTTGCCATCGCCACCACAAGAAATATTTGTAGTAACCAAATTCACTTCAAAAGCTGCACCTACTTCAATTGTTACATCATCTGTATATTCTGTGCCATCGCAAAGTGTTTGAACTACTGTATATGTTGTAGTAAATTCAGGTGAAACGTCCACAGTTTGACCTTCACCAATTAAAACGCCATCTGCATCATACCATTTTACAACACTCGTATACCAGCGCCACGACTCGTTATGTGCTTCCCAGGCAGTTGCATTTCTATCTTCAACTGTAAAAGCAATTGTTCCATTTTGATTTTGTAATCCCTGTGTTGCAACTCCAAGGTCCCAATCCGGACAAATCATTACATCTGTAAAATGATTATCAATAAAATTTGAGGTTTCTCTCAAAATAATTTGAAAAGTACCCACTTCGTCAGTGCAAAAAAATAGAGGCACTTCATCCCATGTTATAATCAATTTTCTGTTTGGGGCAATACCGGCATTTTCAAAATGGATGCAATCGGTACACAATCCGGTATTCCAGTCCGTCCAGGGGCTAAAAATTGCGGTTTTAGGCACATCGCCAGCGGCATCGGGAATTGGTCCATCAGGAGTCCAATTGCCCGACCATGACCCTCCCGGTTCTACAAAACTTATCCAACCGTTGGAACATAGATAAAATTGATTATAGGTTTGACCAAAAAAACAAAAGTCAAAACCTACGTCATAAGGACCTATATAAGTATCATCAATCATGGTTATAGCTAATCCCCCTATAGGTTCCGGAGCGTATTCTAATTCTTGATAGCTGTAACAGTTGCCACAGAAGTCAACAAGAGTTGTTGTTAGTGTCACTTCATCACCAGGACATATACTTGTGTCGGGCGAAGCTACAATTTGTGTTTTTCCATTAGTGTTACAAAGGATGAGGATGGTGAGTATTGTAAAAATTTTCTTCATAATGTATTCTACTTTATGCTAATGAATTCAAAATTAAAGGTAAAAAATTAATATGTCTTTTTGATAGTGCAGTTTTTTTGCAATTGTTTAAATATTTAGCTTGTAAAAATTAAAAAAAAGTACAACATTTGCAGATAGTTAGCGTTTTATTTACAAGCCAAAATTAGAGATATATGACGATGCTTGAATATTGTAAAATGATCCTCGTGAAGGTGAGCTTTGATCCCGGTCTTTTTCGCACAGAATTGAACAAAGCAGTTAAGGAATTAGTCGTTGATGAAGTAATGGAACTCAAAAAGTGGTGTGTCGAAACTTTTGGTATCACATATTGTAAAACTGCTGTTCCAGATTTTTATTAAAATGTATTTTGATTTTTTGCAGCTTTAAATTCTTTTTAAGGCGCTGTAATGGTTTTTGATAACCTATGTCGAAAAAAGTATAATCTTTTAACTGAGATTAAATATGAAGGTCGTTTTTTGTACTGTTTTTTAGTTTTGAAAAACATTAATTAATAACCCAATCAATTGCATTTTCCCAGTTTGCTCTTAAATTTTGCTCTACAGGAAATAAAATTACAGGTTCGGGAAGTGCATTTCGTTCTAAATTTCCTGGTGTCCATTTTCCATTATTATCCAAATCTATAATTACTCTTAATCTGTAATTACCCGGAATCAAATTATTTATTTTAACAGCATATTTGTTTTCAGCGTTTTCAAAAAATGAAGTCGGTAATATTTTTTCTTGTAAAACGGTAAGGTCATATTTGAGTAATTGGAAAACTAGTGTATGCCCAGAGGTATTTTTTATTGTGGTAGTTAATTGGGCATAAGTATCTGCTTTCCTAACCTGCAACCGCATTGTATCAACTTTGTTTGTTAATGAAAATATATCCTTTGTAAAATTTTTATTGATAATAATATCATATTTTTTTTCCGGTTTCCATTCGCTCGCAATTAAAATTTTTCGTGCATCTAAAGAGTCAATTGTTAAACTATAATTTGTTACATACATTGAATCGTCCACTTGCAATATTTTTATATTAGATGTATCTATTTGTAATATTGGATTATAAAAATTGATTTGAATTTTCTTCTCAGGATCCCAATCGGCGAGTGCTGTAGCGCTTTTGCTTAGGGCAACGGCATTTGTAGTGTAAGTATTTGTATTGAGACTAAAATTGGAATCTATGGCAATTGCTTTTAATGATATTGCGCGAATTAATTCGGTTGTATCGTAGGCGATTTTAATTTTAAATGTATCCAATCTATAATTATCGCTCCAAATATTTATGGTATCTAAAGTTTTATTTTTTGTATAATAAATATTTTCAGGGATGTTATTTAATGAAGTAATGTTAACGTCAGTACTCGGTCTCGAAAACACAAGCTGTGTTTGCCCATATCTTTTTGATTTGGCTTCCAGTAGGTTCTGTTTAATTTTTTCTTCTGAAAATATTTGTAATTTCTGATTAGTGATGTTCGAATCAACATGAATAAGATCAGTTTGAAATGCAATACGTTCATTTGGTAAATCGTAGTAATAATTAAAATTTTGATCCTCTATTGCATATAATTTATAATCGCCGGAGCGGATATTTTTAATTATAAAATTGCCTTCAGGATCTGTTCTCGAAAAATAATAGGGTTTTGAAGTTTGGAATGATGTATCACTTGGTTCATAATATAAAACCACAAATGTTTTAACTGCCGGCGCTCCTGTTAATAAATCTGTAACCTTACCCGCAACTGAAAGTGAATCTAAATATTCGCCCGTGGAAAATACATATGTAAAATTATTTAATATGTTTCCTTCGGTATTATCTTTAATTGCTTGTCCGAAATTAATTGTATAGGTGGTCGAATCTTTGAGTGTTGAATTTAATTTAATGGTTAGGGTTTTTCCTTTTAATTTATATTCAGGAATTCCATCAAGCGGCGGTGAAATTATTATTTGATTAAATACATCGTTTAAAACAACATATTCGTTGAACTGTATTTGTATTTCAGGGGCGTCAAAATATAAAGAATTTGTGTCGGGCGAGTATGCCAAAACGATAGGAGGAGTGAGGTCTTTTTCGCCTCCTGAGGGTGTAACCATATTGGCACAACTATAAATTGTGCACGCAAGTATCAGATAAAAATAGAGATTTTTTAATTTCATCTTCCTATATGTATCATCAGCACAGAAATGTCGGAGGGCGAAACCCCGCTTATTCTGCTAGCTTGTCCCAAAGTTTTTGGTTTGATTTTATTGAGTTTTTCTCTTGCTTCTAACGATATAGAGTGCATTGTGCTATAATCTATGGTATCGAGTATAACGATATTTTCCAGCCTTTGCATCTTGTCAACGAGTTCTTTTTCTTTGGTGATGTAGTTTTCGTACTTCACTGTTATTTCTGCTTGCTCAAAATATTCTTGTTCGTAAGTATTAAAAGTAGCGTCAATTGCAGCATTTAATCCCTTAAAATCTTTCAAATCGATGTGTGGTCTTGCGAGCAAAGATGCAATTTTTACTTTTTGCGATATTGCCGCAGAGCCTTTGATTTCAAGCATTCCATTCACTTGATCGGGTTCAATGCTGGTGTTTTTTAAAAAGGCTATTAATTTATTTGTAGCTGTAATTTTTTCATTTACTCTATGCATTCTTTCGTCAGATGCCAATCCAATTTTATGGGCTTTTTCGGTCAAGCGTATATCCGCATTATCTTGACGCAACAACACGCGATACTCAGCTCTGGAAGTAAACATGCGATA
>JBBRGZ010000011.1:0-29373 GCA_038223395.1 Chitinophagales bacterium | reverse complement strand
ATTACATGCACTGCACAAAACAGGTGAATATTAACCATCTTTAGACTGAGTGACTTATAAAAAGTACATATCTAAATTATTCAGGAATATATAAAGTATCGTAACTCACACCATATCCGCACCAAATTCCGAGTCCGCCGTTAATATTGGTTTGTGCAATTGTAGCAGAAGAAAATGGTCCGTCTGAGCCACTGTCGAACTCTAAAGTGCGCCAAAAATTAAATGTAGGATAGTCAATACTGCACCATTTTAAAACCACCGTATCGCCGGTATGAAAATATCCGTAACCGCCATTGCTAAAATCTTCTGTAGGATTATAACCACGGTCAACTGTAAAATCAAAATGCTGTCCATTAATTAAATTATCGTCAAACACACTTGAAAAACCTGCATAAAATGCTTGTGTATTCTGTTTAGTAAAATATCTATAAAAATTGCCCGGTGTTCCGGGTTCTGTAAGGCTAACATACAAACGCACCAAAGTATCGTTTAAAGGATCTTCATTTGGGCGATAAAAAATGGAATCGGGTGGAACTGGTGCTAATAATTGAGTGGATGAAGTAACTGTTATATCGTCGTAAACAATATTTAAACTGTAGGTTTTGCCAATTTCGCCAACAAAAGCAGGAAATCCGGTAAAAATATCAGGCACAGTATACAAACATATATTAATAGGATAAACACCGGTAGTATCTAAATCAACCCCTAAAAATGCTGCTACTAAAGGTATTATTTCGTCTGGCAAATCAGCAAGGCAAAATTCGGTTAATGTTACAGTAGAAATTCCGTCGCTTACAGTAACATCTGCGCCATGCACATAAAAATTTGTCAGCTCGTTAAAATTTACATCGCCATAAAAAGGCACCGTTGAGGTTAAAGAAATTATGGGAGGCAAACCTTGTTCTATACTTCCTTCAACAACTAATTTAGGTTCTGGAGTGGGGATATCAATTGTAATATCCGTTGTGCATGAATTAAAAATAAATATTACAGAAAAAAATAGGATTATTCCCGAAAAATAAAATTTTTTCTTTATATCAATTTGATTTGCAATTATTTTGTTTTCCATCATTTTGTAAATTTAAAATTCCAGGTTACACTTGGAATTATTGGGAAAATTGAAACTTGCTTCGCCTGCACATCCACCTGCCCATAAGCAAAATCACCGTCGAAAGTGGTATAAATAAAATAAGGATTTTTTCTTGAATACACATTATAAATTGAAAAATTCCATGAGCTTTCGTATTTCTTTTCGGGTTTATTATGCAGCGTTGCTGATAAGTCTAAACGGTGATAAGCCGGTAAGCGATAGCCGTTGCGCGGACCATAATCTGTTTGTATTTGACCGCCAATAACATAAAAACTTTCTACAATAGTTGTTGCTTGTCCGGTTGCATACACAAATGTGGAAGCAAAATCCCAGCGTTTATTTAATTTATATATTGCAACAATTTCTAAATCGTGTACTCTGTCGTATTTTGTTGGAAACCACATAGCTCCGGTTTGTAAATCGTCGAATTGTCTTTCTGTTTTCGATAAAGTATATCCAATCCAACCATTAAATTTTCCTTTGGCTTTTTTAATAAAGAATTCAGCACCATAACTTCTGCCTCTTCCGAAAACAAAATTTTCTTCAATATCAATTCCTAAAGTAGGCACGTATCCATCAGCAAATTCGATTTGATTTTTTAAATCCTTATAATATATCTCAACACTTGTTTCATATTTATCGCTATAAAAATTGCGGAAATAACCGAGCGAATATTGCACGCCAAATTGTGGTTTTACTTTTTTAGAACTTGGTATCCATAAATCTGTCGGCAATGTACTTGTTGCGCTGCTTACCAAATGGATGTATTGATTATTAACGGTAATCCCTGCCTTAATTGATGAGTTGTTATCCAATATAAATCGTGCATTGATACGCGGTTCAAAGCCAAAATAATGTGCAATCGGTTTTCCTTTTGGATAATAAATTGTATCCAAAACTTGCTGATTATTTGCATCGTAAATAATATCGTTATAAGGCCCAACTTGTTGGAAAAAACTTTCTCTTATGCCCATATTTATTTTCAGTCTGGAATTGACATCAAATTCATCTTGAATATAAACACCTGCTTCGTGTGCGTATTTGCGACTTAAGGTATCTGTGGAAAATGCAACATCGTCAAAATTTCCTTGTGCCGAATAAGGAATAAATGTATGGTAAATATAATTTCCGCCAAATTTTATATTATGATTTGAGCCTGGATAATAATCTAAATCTATTTTACCATTCCAATCTTGAATTCCTGAATATAAATTAAAATTAAAATCTTGAAATTTACTCTCAACAGAAAAATCGAAGCTGTTGTAAATGGCACTTACATTCATAAATAATTTGCTATTAAATAAGTGATTCCACCTTACAGTTCCCGTGGCATTGCCCCATGGAACAGTTACATTTAAGGAATTATCGGGTGCCTTATATTTAAATACATCCTGCCCAAAATATCCGCTTGCAAACAATCGATTATTATCGTCGAATTTATAGTTGATTTTTGTATTTAAATCGTAAAAATAATACCCGTTGCCTTCGTATTCGCCGCCTTTTAAAATGGGATATAAAATGGCATCTAAATATGTTCTTCTAGCAGACACTATAAAGGATGATTTATCTTTTATAATGGGGCCTTGCAATGTTAATCTTGAAGAAATTAATCCAATACCACCTTCGGCAACATAATTTTTATTATTGCCTTCTTTCATTTGCACGTCTAAAACTGAACTCAATCGCCCGCCATATTGTGCTGGCATTCCTCCTTTAATTAATGTTACATTTTTAATAGCATCAGAATTAAATACAGAGAAAAATCCGAAAAGGTGACCTGTATTATACACCACTGCTTCATCTAATAAAATAAGATTTTGATCCGGGCCACCACCTCTCACATAAAATCCGGTATTTCCCTCTCCTGCTCCACCAACTCCCGGCAATAATTGAATAGCTTTTAAAATGTCAACTTCACCAAATAACACGGGAATTGTTTTTATCTGCTCGATATTAAGTTCAACAGTTCCCATTTTTGTGTCCTGCACATTTTCGTCCTCTCTTTGCGCTTTTACTACTACTTCATCTAATTCTTTTCCTAACGACATGATAATATTCAAACGCAAATCTGCATTCAGCTCAATATTTTTATTTTGTGTTTCATAACCGATATAAGAGGCTACAATATCATAATTCCCTTCAGGTAGGGTGATTGAGAAAAATCCATAAACATTTGTAACGGTTCCTTTTGAAACATCATTTTTCAAATAAACATAAGCGCCAATCAGGTCCTCACCTGTTGAGGCATCCTTAACATATCCGCTTAAAGTATATTTTACCTGAGAAAAAGCTGGCGCCGCTAGTAGAAATAAAGCGGTAATCATTATAAATTTTTTCATCGATCACTTAATAACGCTGCAAAGTAAAGATGTGTTTAAAGAAGAATGAAATATTTTCGATGAATGGGTGACTTTTATCTACGAATACAATTTCTATCCTCCACTTGACAAAAATGAAGGTAATAAATTGTTAATCAGGCCTAAAAACATTGTCTGCCCACACTTTGATGCCTAATAAAATCAAAAAATCACTAACTTAGCAGAGTTAAAAACAAATTGAGTACGATATTTGAAACATCTTTAGTATAATTTAATATTATGAAAAAAATTATTCCGTCATTAGTTCTAGTTATATTTTTTGTAAGCTGTTCTAAAGTGCCTATTACAGGTCGTCATCAAATCCATTTATTACCTGAAAGTCAGATGATTTCGATGAGTCTGGTTGCGTATAACGACTTTATTAAAACCAATCAGGTTGTTGTAAAGGGAAACGATTATTCGGAGGTAAATCGGGTAAGTGATAAGCTGATACCTGCTGTTACTGCCGTTTTAAAACAAGAAGGATACTCTGATTTGATAGCAGGTTATGTTTGGGAAGTTAACCTCGTAGAAAGCAAAGAAGTCAATGCCTGGTGCATGCCGGGGGGTAAAATTGTGGTTTATACCGGTATTTTAGATTATACAAAAAACGACGCTGGATTGGCTGTAGTATTAGCACACGAAATTTCGCACGCCGTTGCGCGTCATGGAAACGAAAGAATGAGTCAGGGATTATTAGCTGAAACAGGATATATGGCGCTTGATATTGCGCTTACAAATAAACCCGCAGAAACAAGAAGTCTTTTATTAGGAGCAGTTGGAGTGGGAACTACAGTGGGTGTTTTACTCCCCTTTTCGAGATTGCAAGAATCGGAAGCTGACCGTTTAGGATTAATATTTATGGCAGCTGCAGGTTATGATCCACATTCTGCAATTGAATTTTGGTCGCGTATGTCGGCAAGCGGCGGATCATCAGTTCCAGAGTTTTTAAGCACCCATCCAAGCGATGAAACACGTATTAAAAATATAAAGGATGAATACATGGTGGAAGCTATGAAATATTATAAACCAAACTAAATTTGCCAACCACACTTTGTCAGTAAAAAACAGAAAGAAAAGACTCATACCCTATTTATCAAGTTTTTTTAGTGATATTGTTATAGAAAAAACAACAAGCCAATATAACTATCCGCTTGAAGTGTTGCTTTACAATGGCAAATACATGCTCAATTCGCCGCATGCTACTTACTCATACGAAGATAAATACTCCTCTTATAAAGATGCACTCGACAGGATAAAGCCGGAACTAAAAACGGTCAATTCTGTATTAATATTAGGTTTAGGATTAGGCAGTATTGCTCAGATGTTGCAAAAAATACATCATGTTAACGGTCCTATCGATTGTGTTGAATTCGACAACATAATTATTCAGTTAGCTGAAAAATATTATCCCACAAAAAACGATTTTTCTCAATTAAATATACACCACAGCGATGCTTTGGAATGGATTTTAGAAAATGTAAAACAATTTGATTTAATTACCGTAGACCTATTTATTGATAAGCGTGTTCCAGAGCAATTTCACGATGAACAATTTCTTGAAGTTCTCAAAAAAGCATTATCAAGCAAGGGTATTTTGTTATTTAGCACCTTAAAGGAGAACTATTTTACGGAAACAGTTTTGCATGAAAATTTGCAAAAGGTTTTTTCAGGGGGATATAATATTGATACGGGTGGTAATTTAATTTATTGTTATAAATCTATTAATAAATGAAATCGGGAAATAATATTTTATTGGCAGCGGAATTATTGAAGGCAGGAAAGGTTGTGGCTATACCAACTGAAACAGTATATGGTTTAGCTGCAAATGCTTTTGATGCGGAAGCTGTGATAAATATTTTTGAAATTAAAAATCGCCCAAAATTTAATCCGCTCATTGTGCATATACAATCTTGGAAAATGCTTGAGCGGATTACACAAGAAATACATCCAATTTTGAAAAAAATTGCAGAAAATTTTTGGCCGGGACCCTTGACCATTCTTTTTCCTAAATCGGATGCAATTCATCCTGTAATTACTGCAGGAAGCACGAATGTTGCCGTGCGCATGCCGAATCATATTTTAACCAAGAGTTTGCTAGACCAATTGGATTTTCCCTTGGCAGCTCCAAGTGCAAATTTATTCGGAAAAATTAGTCCCACCACCGCAGCGCATGTTTTAGAACAACTCGGCGATCAAATTGAATATGTTTTGGATGGTGGCGAATGTAGTATTGGCGTTGAATCTACTATTATTAAGATGAATATGTATGAAAAGGTGGAAATTTTGCGACTGGGAGGAATTACAGGTGAAGAAATTGCTCTTATAACCGGGTATTTGCCAAAAATTATCAACGAAACCGAAAAACCTGAAGCTCCTGGTATGCTGGCGAGTCATTATGCACCTAATAAACCCATGTTATTGGGGAATATTACACAATTGGTGGAACGTTATTCCAATAAAAAATTAGCAGTAATCGCATTTGCCACAACTATTGACCATCCTTCTATCATTTCAAGTTATATTCTTTCTGAAAAACAAGATTTACATGAAGCTGCACATAATTTATTTTCTCTTATGCACAAAGCAGAAAACTCTGGTGCCGATTTGATTATTGCCGAATTATTGCCTGAAATTGGCATTGGTCGTGCAATTAACGATAGATTAAAAAGAGCTGCATTTTAGCTTTTCAATTAAAAAGTAAAGTATAACTTTGCAGCAAGAAGAGGCTGTTTTAAAAAATGGCATGATTTTTACAATTAACTCAATACTAAAAAACAATAAAATGAAAAAAGCAAGTTTACTAATGGTTGTTATCGCAACCCTGCTATTTAGCAACGGTTACGCCCAAGTTACTACTAAGAGTGGTACTAATTCGGATAAAACCGCACAAACCGACAAGTCGGACAAAAGCGATAAAAAAGACAAAATTGATTCTGAAATGTCGCATGATGCAGCTACAAATGCAAAAGACTGGACAGACAAAATGGATCAAGTTTGTACTCTTGACAAAACACAAGAAAACAAAATCATGGCTATCAATTTGCGTTATGCAAACAGATTAGAGGATTTAAAAAACAAATACAAAGGCATGGACAATCCGAATGCTGATGCAGCAAAAGCTGAAAAGGATGATTTGACAAAACAGCGTTTTAAAGAATATTCTGATGTATTGAGCAAAGAACAAATGCAAAAATTCAAAGAATATCGCAACACCAAAAAAGACGAAGCACATGCTTCAGGTCAACACGCTGATAAAAAAGATGAAGCTAAAGATAAATACAAAAATGCAACTCCTGAAGAAAAAGCAAAGATGAAAGAAGAAATGAAAGACAAGAAAGATAATAAAAGTGAAAAATAAGGAGTAACAATATTATTAAAGGCCTCGCAAATTGCGGGGCTTTTTTTATGTACGGGCTCCGGGTTTATGTTATAAAAATTGCACGCAAAGACGCAAAGACGCCAAGGCGCAAAGGACAGCCGTGTTATTATTTACCCAATAATATATCCCACAACTTTGCGCCTTAGCGACTTTGCGTGAAATAAAAATTCACCAATCGTAGCTTTCATGTAAACCAAAAACGTAATTAATTTTTAACCACCCAAGCGCCTTTAATTCCCGTAGCTTCAATAAAGATTTCGCGAAAACTGGAGGGTGAGATATTGTCGGGGATTGGAATTGAAGCTAATTGATATTTTCCCCAAGGCTTATTAAAACCATCGTAACCCTTTAATTTAAGTTTGTTAAGGGCAACTTCTACTTGCGCTGCAGTATAATATGAGCCTGCAACAATTACATATTTACTCCCACTAGTTGCATTAGCATATGTTGTTGCATTATTTAAATTAGTTTCTATCGGAGCAGCAATAATTTCTGTTGGTGATTCAGGTATTATTACCACAGGATCTACAACAGCTTTGCGGTAGTATAAAATACTCTGATTTACATCAAATTTAATCGGCTCATATTTTTCAAGAATGTAATTGTTTTTCGTAAATATTTTTTTCATCCCGAAAATTTCTGCATAATCAAAACCATTCATACTGGTTTGAATAAAAATTTGCATCGTGAGCATTGTCAATAATAAGACAGCGGCAATTGGCAATAAAGAATCGGAAAGTGTGCGTTTTTTTCTTGATTTTGTTGAAACAACTGCCTTTAATGGCTTTACTTCAAAACTTGGCTCAGCTCTGTTAACAGGAGCCGCCGTAAAAGAATACAACCCGTATGACTGCGAAAGAAAATTTTGTGAATTATCCGGCAAAAACTGAATATTTTTCTCAATATCCTGCGTTAGTCTGCCAATTCCAGCAAGTTTAACAGGTTTATTTTCATGCAGTGCCGATTTGATTTGAGAAACAAACTCAGCAATGTTAATTTCCGCTTCGCGTGCACTCAATTTGTCCTCTCGAATAATTATATTTATCAGCAAACCATCATTATCAATCAGGTTTACGTTAAAAGCTACAGATTTTGAGGGACTATTAAAAATAAAGGAAGTAGGATGCACTTTTGCCGACTGATAGTTGGTAACGAAACCACCCAAACCAGGAACAATTACATAATTGTGATCTTGTAATAACTTAACGATATGTTGTGTAATCCTTTGCACTTCGTATTATTAACGCAAATATGCCCTGCATTTGCATGAATAATCGGAGAAGAAATCCACCAAATGTTTAAAACGTAAACGACAATCCCCCTATTACCTGAATTCCATAGGATGGATAATTGTAATATCGTTGATATTTAAACGAAGCCATGTTGTTGACATTCAGGAAGATATTAAAATATTTGCTGTATTTATAATTTGCAGCAAGGTTAATATCAGCTACCCCTTTTATTTCCTCTTCAACATCGCCCGGCAATAAAGCAAGTGTTTTTCCCAAGCCAAAAACATCCACCGACATGTCCAATTTTTTATTAAACCGGTATAATCCACTTAATGTCCATTCTAAAGTTGGTCTGTGATACGGATTGTCAAATTCTTTTATTTCGGAGAAAGTAAATGCATTAACCGAACCCGTAAATCTAAATCTATCTACATTAAAATAACTCAATTCAAGATTTCCACCCCAAATTGTTGCATCGCTGTATTCAACATCAAAACGTTTTAAATCAGTACTATCGTTAATATAAAAAGGCAGGTCTTTTATTGATTTTTGATATCCTTTAACACTGAACGAAAAATTGCCATTTGTTGAACCTCTCAATCCTGCAGAAATTTCTTGAATTGGCGAATTAATAAATTGTAAAGTATCTTTTACAAAAGGGTTTTCGTTTACAATATTTGCAAAATTATTTTTCTGCAAATGCCCTTGCCAACCGGCTACGAATACAAATTTATCGCCAATCAAATCATACGAAAAAACTACATCCGGCAAAAAGAATGCATTTTGGTCTTTATCACCTTTAATTTCAAATCCGCCATTAAAACTGTATTGGTCGGTCATAATTTTATAATAGGGTTTTAAACCGATTAATGAATTACTGTTTTCGCCTGCTCCAACATAGTTATAATATTCAACAGAAAGTTCCGCGCCTGTGATGCTGTTATTATCTAGTTTTTTCTCACCAAAGGCAGTTAAAAATGGATTTATTTCTTTGTATTTATTAATATCAGAAATTCCGGTTACACCCAGTTTAATTCCGAAATCCATATTTAATGGGTTGTCGCCAATATTATGGAACCCAACATCAAAACCGTAGTTATTAAAAACCTGCTTAATATCTTTTGCTTTAAAGGTTGTGTCGTCGTTGTTATATCCGTAATAATACAATGAATTTCTACTGTAATATGCGTTAAGTGGCAATGCATATTTATCGTCAAAATAGAATTGTGTTGTTCCCCCTACGCGCAAATCAGAATAATTTTGGTTTTCTAAAGTGCCATTTGATGCAATATATTTCCCAAATAAACCGTAGGTGTATTTTTTATTTCTTGGTGAATTCAGATACACTTCTGCTAAAGGTGTAAACTGTGTTCCAAATCCGGCTTTTACATATACATTATCAATTGCTTCCGGTTTTGCATCGGGCAAACGGATAGGCTTAACTTTTACAGGCTGATAAGGAATTTGATAAAAATCGATAGGAATATTATAATCCAGTTTTTCAGGTTTTGAAGAATTAACCGGAATTTTTGCATCGAAATTTTCTTTTACAGCATCTGCAAGTATTGGGTTGTAAGAACTAATTACATCCACATCTTCATCGTTATTAATTTGTGCCTTCAATTGCGTAACAGCAAAAGTAAAAGCACACAAACAAATCATTTTTATATTTTTTGAAATATATCGCATAGATAAATTCATTTAATTATTATCAAAATTAATTTCAAGCTCATCATTTGGATCGGTAGTGTTCGCTTTTTTCTTCCCCGATTTTTCCATTTCCTCAATTTGCTCAAGTTTTTGTTGCGCAAGTTGCACTAAATCGGGATCGCCTGTGTATCCATCAATGATGCTATTTAATGTTGCTTTAGCCTGCACAAAATCACCTTTTGCAGCGCTAATATCCGCCATCAAAATATAAGATCTTATAATCCATTCTTCGTAAGCAGGCATGTCGTTTATTATCTGCAAACATTTGGCTTTAGATTCGTCTAGTTTTCCTTTTTGGAATAAAATATCCGCCATGTGAAAGCGCGATTCAACGCCAATTTCATTTGTAGTTAATGCTGCTGCTTTCGAAAATGCATCAAAGGCTTTATCAATATTATTATTTGACAATTGCGCTTGTCCGGAATAATAATGTGCCTCAATTTTCTGGTCGTTTGAAACTAAATCGCTTGCTAAAATTCTGTTTGCGTTTACTATTACTTGATCAAAATCGTTCAAATAATATGATGTGCGCAACAATCCAACCATTGCAACAAAAGTATTTTCTTTGTAATCGGCAACCTTGTATAATTGATTATAATAATCGTAAGCCGTTTTATAATCTTCATTTTGATAAAACTCTATCCATCCTGCACGCACTAATGCAGATTCTAGATATTTTGTGCGATTGTTTACAATAATAGTTTCGTAATCGGGTAATGCTTTCGCATATTGCTCTGCTTTAAAATAACTTTCACCGCGATAAAAGGCAGCTTCCGTTTTAAATTGTCCCGAAGGAAACTCCCTTAAATAATCAGAAAAAGCAATTGCAGCACCTGCAAATTCACCTGCATCAAATTTATTTTTGGCGTAATCGTATTTTTTGGTATCAATTTCAGAACTTGCCGCAACGCCATCCACAGCATTCGAATTTCCTGTTATTGCTACGATGTCTAACAATCCTTCCTTCGCTTCTTTCCCCTCAGGCGAGTTTGGCGACATTGCATACGCCAATTTGTAATATTTTTCTGAACTGGTATAATCCTTTTCATTAAAATAAATTAAACCAAGTTTTAAATACGCCTTAATTGTATAACTTGAATTGGGTTTTGAATTTACTAAATCTTTAAAAGCTGAAATTGCTTCCTTGTTTTGTTTTAAAATAAAATGGGTGTTTGCAATTTCATACATCGCATCATCAACATATAACGAATTGCTATATTTACTTGTTAGTTGTTCCAAGGTATTAATTTTTCCTGCGCCATTATTTTGTAATCCCAACAACATCCCCTTTTGAAATAATGCGTAATCAACCCCTTTACCATTCTGATCAATTATTTTAGTATAATTACTTTCTGCTTTTTTATAATCTTTCGTTATAAAATAACTATCACCCAAACGCAACACAGCATCTGTATAGACAGTATTTTGAACTGCGTCAGTTTTACTAGGTTTTAATGCACTCACAACCTTCGAAAAATAATTTGCAGAATTGGCAAACGACTTTTGTTTAAAATAAGAATAACCAATTGTATAATTAGAATAAGAAACAGTAGTTTCCTCAGGCAATTTTTTTGCAACCTTTGCTAATTCCTGAAATTTAACGTGATTATTTATTGCTTGCGAATATTTCGATTCATTAAATCGTATTTCACCCAACCAAAAATAACAAGCAGCCTGTAAGTTTTCATCCAAAGGATTTTCCAACGATTGATTAAACATTTTTTCAGCCTCCACATAATTTTTCGAGTTGAGTAACTGAACACCACTATAATAAGATACTTTTTGATATGCTTCTTTTAATTTCGGCGTTTTTTGCGGAATTTGATCTATCACATCCATAGCCGCAACATAATCGTTGGTGCTTAATAAGGAGCTCGCTAATAATTCCTGTGCCTCTGTCTTATTTTTTCCTTTAGGATATGATTTCAAATAATCTTGAAAAGCAGTAACAGCAGCAGTATAATAAGCCGACTCGTAAGAGAGTTTTCCATAATTTAATAAGGCATCTTCAGTTATTTCCTTATCTATTCCAATACGCGAAGCCTCCATAAATGCATTGCGTGCTTCTTCTTTTTTACCCTGTGCGAGATAACAATTTCCATATAAAAACTGAATGTGTTGATACAAAGTATCATTATCATCGCTTGTTTCTTTTAAAGTTGCAAGGGCTGCCTTCGTATCGCCTGTTTTATATTGCGCAAACGCTAATTGATAATAATCTTCAGAGCGAATATTTTTTGCTTTTTCAATATAATAACTCAGATAAGGCAAGGCCTTTGTGAAATTATTTTTATTAAAATATGCTTGTCCCAAAAGACTATTTATTTCAGCATAATAAATAAGTTTAGTATCAGCCATTAAAGGTTCGGCATAACTAATCACCTTATCATTTTTACCTTGCTGAAAATAAATATTAGCAATATAATAAGGCACTACAGAGGAGTAAGGCGAATAGTCTTTCACTATTTCAAAACAGGCCAACGCATTTTCGTAATTGCCTTCATCCTGTTGAATAAATCCGTAATAATAATTAGACGAATAATAATACGGTGAATTTGGCTTATCTTTTAATTGCGCAAATAAAATTTTCGCCTCCGGAAATCTCTTTTTATTAAATAAACTATAAGCATATTGAAATTTATACAAATCTCTTTCCTCAAGCGACAAATCTTTTACATCTACTTTATCGTACCATGTAACAGCATTGGTATATTCTTTTTTGTTATAATAAATATTTCCCAGCTGATTATATGCAGAACCGATTAATACATTTCCGGGATTATTGTGAATAAAATCGAGCATGCGTTGTTCCGCATCCGGATTATTTAACTCAATTGCACAAATTGCAGAATAATATTTACTGTTAGAAACATAAGTAAAAATCTCGTCCGTAGTTCCTTCCGGAATAATTTCACCCACCTCGTCAAATAATTCACGAGCGGTGGCGTACATCTTGTTTTCATACAGTTCAAATGCCTTTTTATAATCGGCATACACATCCCTATGAACGAGTGATTCCTGTGCAAATAATTGACCCGTTATGCATATCAAAAATGATACAAGTAGAGGCTTAAACAGTTTTATTTTTAACATAGATATTTCAAGTAAATAAAAAAAGTATTGTATTAATCAAATTCCAATAAAAACTTGGCGAAAATTAGGTATAATAACGTGTAGTAAAGGTTAAATCATATCAAAATGAATAAACATCTAATTGTTGATAATGAACGTAAAGCCATGCATAATTATTTTATTTCTTTTATTTGATAAAATGCATACATTCACAACAGGTACAAAAATCAAATAGAATAGTAATTTATAACAATCTAAAAATACCCGTTATTGCCCTTTTGCAATCCAAACAAGGTCGCCTAAAATATACCAGCGGTTGTTAAATTTTATTGAAGTAAAAGAAAATTTATTCGGTTCGCCGGCACTGTCAAATTTTACTGTAACCTTTGCTGTTGGCACATTGCCAATCTTAACGGTCTCAACTGTGGTGTGCAAATATTTGTTTCCCTCCCATGATTTAATACTCAAAATGACAGAATCAAATTGTGTTTTTGCATCGGATAAAAATGCATTGTAACCTGCGCTTAAATCATCAATTGTTTTGCCGTTCTGCTCTTCAATTTTTCTATAGGTACCTTTGTCGGGCCAAAGTGCAGAAGCAGATTCAAAAGTGTTACTGCGCATGGTATCGAATAGTTTTCGCGACAGAATAAGATTATCCGTAGCACCGTGTTCTACCGAATTGCAGGCAGCAAATCCGGTAAACAGAAGAATAAGAATACATATTTGTTTCATGATGTGCTTGAGGTTCAAAAAAAACAACTCGGTGTCGCACCCAAGTCAATTCGAATGTAAAAATTATGCATTTTATCTAAGTTTACAAATAAATTTACCCTTATACCTTAAAACTATTTTAAATACATCAACTAATTATGGTTAAAATATATACTGATGGCGCAGCAAAAGGCAATCCCGGGCCCGGTGGTTTCGGTACCATAATGCAATTTGGGAAGCACGAAAAAGAGCTCAGTGGTGGTTTCCGAAAAACTACCAACAATCGCATGGAACTGATGGCGGTGGTAGCCGGACTCGAAGCATTGACTAAAGAAGGACTGGACGTTACGGTATACTCTGACTCAAAATACGTAGTAGATGCTATCGAAAAAAAGTGGATTTACGGTTGGATGAAAAAGGCGTTTGCAAACAAAAAAAATCAAGACCTTTGGATGCGCCTCATGCGTTCATACACCAAACATAAGGTCAAATTTGAATGGGTAAAGAGCCACGCCGGCCATCCTCAAAACGAACGCTGCGATCAACTTGCAGTTGAAGCATCGGAAATGCCAAACCTCGAAATAGATTTTTTTTACGAGCAGGAAGAAAAATCCAGGCTTATATAAATGATTAAATTCAGGCGCCAACCTCGATATGACGCTCCAAAAATTCCTTAATCTTGTCAACCATAGCCGAAGAACCAATGTATAAAGGCGTTTTTTGATGCAGCTCTTTTGGGTCAATCTCCATTATCCGTTTTTTTCCGTTTGAAGCCGTTCCACCCGCTTGTTCGGCAATAAAAGCAAGCGGATTGCATTCATATAATAAACGCAATTTACCCTTCGGCGACTTAGCCGTTTCAGGATAAAGATATACGCCACCCTTCAGCATATTTCTATGAAAATCGGCAACTAAAGAACCAATATAACGCGAAGTATAAGGGCGATTTGTTTTCAAATCCTCCTCTTGTGTATATTTTATATAGCGTTTAACACCTTCAGGAAAATGCACATAATTTCCCTCGTTAATAGAATAAATTATACCCTTATTTGGAATTGTAATATCCGGGTGCGACAAGCAAAACTCACCAATAGAAGGGTCTAACGTAAAACCATTTACACCATTGCCCGTTGTATATACCATCATTGTAGACGAACCGTAAATAATATAGCCGGCAGCTACCTGTTCGGTACCTTTTTGTAAGAAATCTTCCAATGTAGCACCACCACTTAGGCTAATACGTCTAAAAATGGAGAAAATGGTTCCAATCGACACATTTACATCAATATTTCCAGAACCATCCAAGGGGTCAATCAGCACCACATATTTCCCGGAAGCCGAAATTGGCCCGTCAAAACTTATATAATTATCTTCTTCTTCACTTGCAAAACCGCACACTTCTCCACCCGATTCTAGCGAATTCATAAACACTTTATTGGCATACATATCCAATTTTTGTTGTGTTTCGCCGCTCATATTTTCGCTCGTTTCGGCACCTAAAATATCAACAAGACCAGCTTTATTCACTTCTCGGTTAACAATCTTTCCGGCAATACTCAAGTCAGAAAGCAGTCGCGTCAACTCACCGGTAGCAAATGGGAAGTCGCTCTGCCTTTCAATAATAAATTCACCCAACGTTTTTACCTTCATAATCGAGTAGTAGTTACTGCAAAGGTAGCAATAAAAGGGTTGATTTGGGAAAGGGAAGGGGTGAAAAAGGTGAAGTTGGAGATTTTTACAAGGGTTTGGGATTTCAATTTGGTTCGCTATCTGTAAAAATTCACTCCACATCACATATTAAATGGTTTCATTTAAGGGATTCGAAAAAATGAATAATGAGTAATGAGAAATGAGCTAGCCTTCCGGTTGGTAGGAAATGAGAAATGAGTGGGTTTTGAGTAATAAAAGTAATTGCGATTTCCACTGCTTATTTGATGTAAAAAAAGGATTTCAATATATAATTCCATTCGAATTGTAAACTCATTACTCATCACTCATTACTCATTAAACGGTTTCATTTAAGTGATTTGGAATTATGAGTAATGAGAAATGAGCTTGCCTTCCGGTTGGTAGGAAATGAGAAATGAGTGGGTTTTTTGTAATAAAAATACTTGCGATTTTTACAGCTTATTTGATGTAAAAAAAGGATTTCAAAATATAATTCCATTCGAATTGTAAACTCATTACTCATCACTCATTACTCATCAAACGGTGTAACTAGGGTAATTTCGGAAAAGGAGTAATAGAATATGTGTTTCGAAGGAGATTGATAATTTTCATAGGGAAAAAAATACACAATTCCCAATTGATTCCCAATTTTTCCACAATTTTATTTATAAAAATCCAATTTTTCTGCTTAAATTCTGATGGTACAATTTTTTCGATTAATTGAGTAAATTATTAATTCATATTTTCTCAAAGTAAAATCAAAAAAATATCTTATGGCAAAATCAGCAAAATCTACAAAAAGCAGCGCAAAAAAGACTGCCTCCTCTCCTGTTAAAGCAAAATCTAATGCTGCCGAGGGATTGAGAGATCTATTTATTGATGAATTAAAAGACATTTATTGGGCAGAAAAAGCTTTAACCAAAGCGATACCCAAAATGGCAAAAAACGCATCTTCTGAAAGCTTAATAAAAGCGCTTAAAGACCATTTAGCACAAACAGAACAACACGTTGCACGTGTAGAAAAAGTGTTCGCAGCAATTGGCGAAAAAGCAGTTGCTAAAAAATGTGAAGCAATGGATGGCCTCATTAAAGAATCCAAAGAAATAATGGAATCAACAGAGGTGGGCGTAGTGCGCGATGCCGGAATAATTTCGGCAGGTCAAAAAGTAGAGCATTACGAGATTGCATCATATGGAACACTTTGCGCTTTTGCTAAAACATTAGGTGAAAATAAAGCAATGGATATATTATTAAAAACCTTGCAAGAAGAAAAAGATGCCGATGCAAAATTAAGCGAAATCGCAGAGTCTGCAATTAATATGCAAGCCGCGGAAGAAGAAGATTAAATGCTAAAATATTTCATGATAACAAACACACAATTATTTAATAACACTTAATAGGCATGATTAATTTCTTACAAGAAGTTAATCATGCAATTAGGCCAAAACATTTTAAATGAAAAAAAATATTTTTACAGCAGCCCTCCTCATTTCTAGCTTACTCACTTTTTCCGGATGTTCAGTAGTAGGAGGAATATTTAAAACCGGAATGGGTATTGGAATTTTTATTTCTGTAGTTGTGGTAGGGCTTATAATATGGCTTGTTAGTAGAATGGGGAAAAATAAATAATTAATAGGATTCAAATAAATTTATGGCAAAAAATAAAATTACTAAAAAGGTTGTAAATAAAAAGGTAAGTGACCTTAAGAATAACACCCAAAATGGGGCGAATGAAAATCTTACAACAAACCAAGGCCTTTTAATTAATAATGATCAAAATTCACTCAAAGCAGGAGACCGCGGAGCTACTTTGCTGGAAGATTTTATTCTGCGCGAAAAAATAACACACTTTGATCACGAACGCATTCCAGAGCGAATTGTGCACGCTCGGGGCACTGCTGCACATGGCATTTTTCAATTATATAAGCCACTTTCTAAGTATACCAAAGCCAAATTTTTAAACGACATTACAAAACCTACTCCCATTTTCGCAAGATTTTCTACTGTTGCAGGTTCTCGAGGTTCTACAGATTTAGCAAGAGATGTTAGAGGTTTTTCTGTGAAATTTTATACCGAAGAAGGTAACTACGATTTAGTAGGAAATAACATGCCGGTATTTTTTATACAGGATGCCATAAAATTTCCCGATTTAATTCATGCTGTTAAACCTGAGCCGCACAACGAAATTCCTCAGGCAGCTTCGGCGCATGATACGTTTTGGGATTTTATATCGTTGATGCCAGAAAGCACTCACATGATTATGTGGGTAATGAGCGACCGCGCTATACCCAGAAATCTCAGCATGATGGAAGGTTTTGGTGTGCATACATTTAGATTAATTAACGCAAAAGGTGAATCAAATTTTGTCAAATTTCATTGGAAACCACTTCTTGGAATTCATTCAGTAGCGTGGGATGAAGCACAGACAATTTCCGGAAAAGACCCGGATTTTCATCGTAGAAGTTTATGGGAAGCTATTGAAAATGGGAACTTTCCTGAATGGGAATTAGGAGTACAGATTATTCCTGAAAAAGATGAATTTAAATTTGAATTTGATTTGCTGAATCCCACAAAATTAATCCCTGAAGAAATTATTCCAGTTCTTCGTATAGGAAAAATGACATTAAATCGCAATCCAGATAATTTTTTTGCAGAAACTGAACAAGTTGCATTTCATCCCGGACATTTAGTTCCCGGAATTGATTTTACAAATGATCCACTTTTACAAGGGAGATTATTTTCTTACACAGATACACAATTATCGCGATTAGGAGGCCCAAACTTTCATGAAATTCCTATTAATCGTCCCATAGTACCTGTTATAAATAATCAACGAGATGGAATTATGAGGCAAACTATTAATAGCGATCATACCAGCTATCATCCCAATTCAATAAGTAATGGATGCCCATTTCAAGCGAGGTCGATTGATGGTGGTTTTACAAGTTTCGAGGAACGTATTGATGCTAAAAAAATTCGTGAACGCAGCCGAAGTTTTTTCGATCATTTTAGTCAGGCAACTTTATTTTATTATAGTCAAACAGCCTATGAAAAAAATCACATAATTAATGCATTCACATTTGAATTAGGAAAATTAAAAAGCGATGCTATTCGTGAAAGAATGGTTGGTATACTAACTCAAGTGGATAAAAATTTAGCTGCACAAGTTGCAGAAGGGTTAGGGATACCTGTTCCAAAACAACCGATATATCCAATAAATCATAGTGTTCCTGCAGATGGTATACAAAAAAAATACGAGCCATTAAAAAAGAAACAGAATCTCCAAAATTCTGGTGCTTTAAGTATGGCAAATACGATTAAAAATACCATTAAATCCAGGTGTATTGCAATTTTAGTGGCCAATGGAACGGACGAAAATGATTTAACCCAAATAAAAAAATTCTTGAAAGCTGAAGCTGCAGAATGTAAAATAATTTCTTCCAAATTAGGAATTATTAAAGGATTTCGTGGAACTCAAATAAAAGTGGATGAAAGATTTCTAACAACATCATCTGTGTTATTTGATGCAATTTATATTCCTTCTGGCACAAATGCTGCAAACGCATTGTTTTCTGATTCAGAGGCAATCTCTTTTATTAATCAAGCATACAAACATTGTAAAGTAATAGCTGCAAATGGGGATGCTGTGAAATTACTATTCAACCTCGATGAAGCAAGTAAATCTGCAAGCCTTGGAATATTAATTGACAAATCACCAAAAGAATTTGTAAAAGCAGTTTCCAAACATCGTTTTTGGGAAAGGGAAAAGGTTTAGTTTAAAACCATATTTATTTAAATAAATTGATGCCCTTTTGACATTGAAGTTACTTGTTCTAAAATGAAACATGACATAGCGTATATTAATTCTATAATAGCTGGGCATTCTTATTTATTTCAATCGTAGCCGATTTTTAACTTCAATTCAAATATGCGAGATTTTAGAATTTACAATAAATAAAAAAGCATAAATTAAAGGAATGAAACAACATACTTAAAAGGAAGATTAAAGGGCTGCAATTAATTTTGCTAATTTTTAGAAATAAATAAATCCCATGTGGTAAAAATATTCTGCTTCGTTTAATAAAGCGTAAACAGTTAAAAAAAGCACTATTCAATTTAAGCGTACTCAAATTCTCAGTTACTTTTTTATCACCCAAGTCAATCGGAAAAACTGTTTTTTTAACTCATCTAAACCTTGTTGCAAAGTTCATGAATGGTTCGCTTTTATAGTGTGAGTAAAAATCAGACCCTATAGAATCCGCGCATCCGCATGTCATTACCAATTGAACATTTGCCTCTCATCGTTGTTGTACCAATTTTAACCATATAAAATCGACAACGTGAAAAATTTCATCTTCTTTATTACAACAAGTTTATGTTTATCCTCATTTGCATCTCAGCCTTTTAGTGCAAACGAAATACATATTCAATTATCAGTTTCTTCAGCGCCAATGGCAGCTGATTATATATCCTTTACACTGCACAACGGCAGCGCGAAATCAATTTCACTCATTATTCCCAGAGTGATGAATCCCAATTTATCGCCTTATTCAAATAGTGGTGTTGAATTAAAAATTGGACAAGAAATATTGTTCCGAGTAAAGGGTAAAAACTATATATTACTTACCGTAGATAACAACATTAAAAACGGCGACGTAATTGAAGTGGATGAACTCCTCAAACAAAGAAAAGCTGAATTAGGATTGGATTAATGTTCATTGGGAACTTGTTTTAATAATGGCAAATACAATTGCTTATCTTTATGGATGCAAATTAAAATAAGACAAGCAACATCTGCCGATATGAAAGCAGTTCACGAACTTGTGCAGGAACTTGCAAATTACGAGCGCTTACCTAATGAAGTAATAACATCTCCTCAAGTTTTTGAAAGAGATTTGAATGCGCATGCTTTCGAAGCACTGGTTGCAGAAGACCTCGATTTAATTGAAAATAAAATTATAGGAATGGCATTATACTACAACGCCTATTCTACCTGGAAAGGGAAATATATATGGCTTGAAGATTTTGTAGTAAAAGAAAATTATAGAGGAAAAGGTATTGGGATATTATTGTTCGATGCAATTATTGCAATATCAAAAAAGCAAAATACATTCCTCAAATGGCAAGTGCTAGACTGGAACGAAACCGCAATAAATTTTTACAAAAAATACGGAGCCGAATTTCAAGATGGTTGGATTACGTGTAAGAAATCTTTTATTACAGAATAACCCCTCTTAAGCCACTTCAACGAGGGCACATTTTAAAAATGAGAAATAAGCGAAGTGAAATGAGTGTGCAAATGAATCAAGTAAAAATTGAAATCCTTTTATTCTCATTAGAGTTCAAACAGCATTAAAAATATCCCTTATCTTTGTTAAATGAAAATTTTTAAATTTGGTGGGGCATCAGTTAAGGATGCGGAGGCAGTGAAAAATGTAGCAGAAATTATCAGGCGTTTTCCCGGAGAAAATCTCGTGATTATCGTTTCAGCAATGGGGAAAACGACAAATGCTTTAGAAATTATAGCCCAAAAAAGATTTGAAAATCAGGATGATAAATTAGAAATAGAATCCCTTTATAATTACCACAAAACTATAATCGACGCACTTAATATTCATGTTAATCTCGATTATTTTATTGATCTCATTATACAAAATGCCGAAGCAAACAAACACCTTACCTTTCCATTGTTTTACGATCAAATAGTAAGTATTGGCGAATTAATATCCTCCACAATTTTAGCGGTCTATTTAAATGAAATCAAATTAAATAATGTTTGGGTCGATGTGCGCAATCTAATTACAACAGACGACGCATGGAGAACTGCAACCGTTGACTGGGCAATAACATCAGCCCAAATAATTGAAAAATTACCCCCACTTCTCGAAACTGGCCACATAGTAACACAAGGATTTTTAGGTCGCTCTAATTTTGAACTTACAACAACATTAGGTAGAGAAGGCTCCGATTATACTGGTGCTATTTTTGCCAACATATTAAACGCTGAAGGGCTATGGGTATGGAAAGATGTACCTGGAGTATTAAATGCCGATCCCAAATTATTTCCGGAGGCAAAAAAAATTGCCGAACTCACCTATTACGAAGCAATTGAAATGACATTTTATGGGGCTTCAGTTATTCACCCGAAAACAATTCAACCGCTGCAACAAAAATTAATTCCACTTTACGTAAAATCATTTATAAATCCTGATGAAGCTGGCACTATAATTAAAACAAATGATAAATTTATTGAGTATCCGGCTATTATCATGCATAAAAAAAATCAAACACTCATTTCTATAGTACCATCACATACAAACTTTGTTGGCGAAATGCAGATGGCAAATATTTATGCCATTTTTGTTAAACACAAATTAAAAATTAATGTCATTCAAATTGCAGCACAATCAGTTTCAATTGTAGTTGACCATAATAAATATATAATTGAACCTGTAATTAATGAATTAAAAGAATTTTATAGCGACGTTGCATTAAAAGAAAACGATAATTTAGAATTACTCACAGTACGGCATTACAATGCACACATTTTATTAAAATTAACCGAGAATAAAACAATCTTATTAGAACAACAAACAAGAAATACTGTGCAATTCCTTTATGAATAGGGCCTTTCGAGTATAAGTGCACCAATAATTGCATTTTTTAAATCAAGCTCAAAGGGCACAACATTTTCATCTTCCTCGCCTGCAGGCTTTATTTCATATATCTTTCTAAATAATTCACTTTGTTCTACATCGTGTCGCATGGTTCGCTCCTTTTGCACAAATCTGTCAAACTCAAGATCTGATTTTTTTGCCTTTTCAGAAATACCCTCTTTATGTTTGTAAATTGTTTGGTGCAAAGGTTTCACTTGTGCTTGTTGAATAACTTTTTTCTGTTCTATAACCACAGGTTTTGCCACAGGTTTTGCATAGGGAGGCATATTTTGTTTTGCCTTAGCCTCCTCAGCTTTTTTTTGCAACTCCTTAAATATTTCCTGAAAAGTTTGAGAGGTAGATTTTGGCTTGGTTTGTTGTTTTGGATCTGTATTAACTTTTCCAGCTGCTGCGGCACGCTTAAAAAATTTGAATATTCCGTTAACTATAAATATCCAAAAAACAAGCATTAATATGGTTCCAACAAAATCGGGCATAATGCGAAGATAGTAATAAAGAATTAAAACTCTAATTGGCAAAATTGTGCAATTTTTGGGCTTAAATTATTATCCTCCAAAAAATTCATTTGCAATGGTATTTTTTACCCTCAAAAATGCTAAAAATGAGAGCCAAACTGCTGTCAATTCAACAATACCAACATTTCGCAAACAGAAGTTATCCACGATTGTTGATTTTAATTTAGGCGCATTTTTGAGGATGGCGATGCAGTACATTTACTTTGTAATTGGTAAAAAAGGATATGAAGCTAAGTACACTGGAAATTAAGGGATTTAAGAGTTTTGCAGATAAGACAGTACTGCATTTTAACGAAAATATAACCGGCGTAGTTGGGCCAAATGGTTGTGGAAAGTCGAACGTGGTGGATGCTATCCGCTGGGTACTTGGGGAGCAGAAACCCACAGCACTCAGAACGGAAAGGATGGAAAACCTCATTTTTAACGGAACAAAAAACAGAAAATCGTCGGGAATGGCGGAAGTGAGCCTCACTTTCGAAAACACCAGAAACCTTTTGGCATCCGAATTTTCTACAGTTACGGTTTCGCGCCACTACTTTAAAACCGGCGAAAGCGAATATCGGATAAATGGGATTACTTGCCGTTTAAAAGATATTCACAGTCTTTTTCTAGATACCGGAATAAGCACCGACTCTTACTCTATTATTGAGTTGGGTATGTTGGATGATATTTTGCACGATAAGGATAATTCGCGCCGCCGACTATTTGAACAGGCAGCTGGAATATCAAAATACAAAGCCCGCAAAAAGGAGACACTTAATAAACTAAGTGCAACACAACTCGACCTCGACCGTGTAGAAGACCTTTTATTTGAGATTGAAAACAACCTCAAAGAACTCGAAAAACAGGCAAAACGTGCCCAACGTCACCAAAAATTAAAAGAAGATTATAAAATAAACAGTATTGATCTTGCTGTATTGACTTTGCAATCGCATAAGGATATTTATAAGCAACTTAATAGTGACCAGATTTCTGAAAGCGATGCAAAATTGCAAATTGAGGCAGAAATAAATGCACTCGAAGCGAGTATTGCTGATAAAAAAACAGCGCTTATTGATAAGGAACAAGCACTGAGTAAATTACAAAAAGACCTTAATCAAGTTACCAACGAAATTCATACTAAAGAAAATGAAGGTAATATCAGCAAAGAGCGCATTAAGTTTTTAGAGGAAAAACAAATCAGTTTAACCAAGTCAATAACTGACGCAGAAAATTATATTCTATCAACCGAAGGAGATATAGCTACACTCGAAACACGTTTAGCTGAGGAGATAGAAAAATTAAATGGCATCAAGCAGTCGCTTACTAAATTTTTAGAAGACCTTGAAAAAGTAAAAAATGAACATGATGTTTCTAGAGAAAAATTGGAAGGCACACAAAATATTTTCAAAGCTGCCGAACGCGAATTGTATGATATTGATAAAAAAATCGCTATTAATAAAGTACGACTCGAAAATTATCATCGAGAACTAGGGAATATAGAATCAGATAAAGGAACACATGGGACTAAACTCGGGCCACTCCGAGAGGAATTAATTACACACGAGGAAAATAAAAATACCGCTCAAGACCAAGTTGATAATTTAGTTAAGGAAGAAAATACGCTCAAAACAGACATTAGTTCTATTCAAAAAGAAATAGAAAAAACGCGCAACGAATTAATTAATGTGCGCAGGAGTCTAGATTCAAAAAAGAACGAATACAACCTTACAAAAAATATGTTCGAAAGCTTCGAGGGCTTTCCTGAATCAATTAAATATCTGAAAAAAAATGTGGCAAGCATGAAAGATGCGCCGTTACTATCGGATGTTGTGAGTTGTAAGGATGAATATAAAACTGCAATAGAAAGTTATCTCGATCCATGGCTAAATTATTATATCGTTCCCAATTTGGCGCATGCGGTTGGTGCAATAAATGAATTAGCTACTAAAGAAAAAGGCCGCGCTAATTTCTTTTTATTATCTGAATGCAAATCACAAACCCAAAAAAGAGAAATCCCGGGAGTAATTGCTGCATTGGATGTTGTTTCTATAAATGAAAAATATGCTGCCTTAGCAAATCATTTATTAGGTCATGTTTATATTGTAAATGGCGACCAAGATTTTGAAACTGCTTCTGCAAAATTGAGTGATGCATATCCTGAAATAAATGTCTTGCATAAATCAGGAAAATTTGCAAAATCTGGTAAGGCAATTACCGGTGGTTCTGTAGGCATATTTAAAGGCAAACGCATTGGTCGCGAAAAAACCTTGGAAACTTTAGAAAGTGAAATCAAAAAATTCCAAGAGGAAGATGCAACAATCGCTGCCATTTTAAAAGAGAAACAAACGCATTTAACTGAGTTGCAACAAGCCTCTCACGATAAAGACATTCAAGTATCAAGAGATGAATTAAATAAGGTTGTGCAACAATTAATGTCAACCCGTGCACGCATTGAATCCATTGAGCAATTGTTATTACAAATGGAAGAAAAACGCGTGACTTTTAATCGCCAAATTCAAGAAACGGACGAGGAAAGTATTAAATTAAATGAAGCGCACGAAAAACAAATTGCATTAAAAGAGGAACGCCAAAAAGAGTTGCTCGAAATGGAAATCGCCTATCGCGAAGTTGCTGAAAAATTAAATGTACATTCTAATCAATACAATCAGGAAAATATTAAATATCATCAACAACTTAATAAATTCCAAAGCGTTGAACAGGATCTTAATTATAAAAAAGCAAGAAGAGATGAGGCCATTTTAACTGTTACCAGCAGCAAAAAACAACTAGAAGAAGTTATTGACGAAATTTCTGATACGCACAAAAAAGTTGAAGAAATTTCTGTTGTCTTATTAAAAATGTATGACGAAAAAGTAGTGATGGAGCAGTTGCTCAGTCGCGAAGAAGAAACATACTATGGCAGTCGCGGTGAAGTTGCACAAACAGAAGATAAAATTAAAGCACTACAAAAGAAAAAAGACAGCAGCGAAAGTGCATTAGGTAATATTAAAGATAAGTTGAATGATTTGAAGGTTGAACTCGCTGCAACTAAAGAAAGATTGTGGGTTGAATTTCAAGTGGAGTTAGACAGCATTATAGAAAATGAGCCACCTGTTGATGTTACGCTTGAGGAATTGCAGCAAAAAGTAAGCGGCGCTAAAAAACGTCTTGAAAATTATGGTGATGTTAATCCAATGGCGATTCAAGCTTATGAAGAAATGAAAACGCGTTACGACTTTATTAAATCACAACGAGATGATTTGTTGAGTGCAAAAGCCTCTTTATTAACTACAATTCAAGAGATTGATGAAACCGCTCGTAAGAAATTCGACGATGCATTTGTTCAAATACGAGATAACTTTAAAACGGTATTCCGTTCGTTATTTAATGAGGAAGATGATTGCGATTTAATATTGAAAGACGATTACGATCCGCTCGAAGCACAAATTGAAATCATTGCAAAACCTAAAGGCAAAAAACCACAGGTAATTGATCAATTAAGCGGTGGAGAAAAAACTTTAACCGGAATGAGTCTCCTGTTCGCACTCTATTTGTTAAAACCTGCACCATTTTGTATTTTAGATGAGGTAGATGCACCTTTAGATGATAATAATATTATGAAATTTAATAATACAATCCGCAAATTTGCCGACAAGTCGCAGTTTATAATTGTAACACACAATAAACGCACAATGGCTGAAGTGGATGTTATTTATGGTGTTACTATGCCTGAAATGGGTATTAGTAAGGTTGTGCCGGTGGATTTTAGGGGATTAAATTAAATTAAATCATTTTATATAAGCGATTCTGTTTGTTATTACAGAATCGCTTTTTATTTTTATATCACTTAAGCCAAACACTATGAACTTCTTTTTAATATTATTAATCTTAATCGGCGCAATTGTTGCACTTTTATTAATTGCTGCAATTTTTATTAAAAAAACATACACAGTTGAAAGAGAGATTATCATCAACCGCGATACCCAAACTGTTTTTGACTACCTCAAATTCATTAAAAACCAAAATGATTACAATGTTTGGGTAATGATGGATCCCAATTCAAAAAGAACCTATACAGGAACAGATGGCACTGAAGGTTTTATTTATTCTTGGGAAAGTGATAATAAAAAAGTAGGACATGGAAGTCAAACGATTACCAAAGTAGTTCCGGGCGTTACAATTGACTCAAAACTTCATTTTTTAAAACCCTTCGAAGGCTTGGCAAATGCATATACAAAAACTGAAAATCAAGGAGCAAATCAAACAAAAGTAATTTGGGGATTTAATAGCAAAATGAAATATCCTTCCAATATTATGTTAGTGTTATTAGGACTAGAAAAATCCCTAGGAAACGACCTTGAAACAAGTCTCAAAAATTTAAAGACAGCGTTAGAAAAATAATAATAAAATCAAAAAAAAGTTCAACTCAACAACCCCAAACCCCAGAACCCGTAACCCTAAACCCGCAACCCAAAACTATCCCCACGCAGTCGGCAGACACAAAAAACAGAAAACATAACCCTCAACCCAGAACTCTGAACATAGAACGCAGAACCCAGAACACAAAATGCAAATCACCCCTTTCACAAACAACGATATCCTCCAACTCCCGGAAATAAATCCTCCCGATTGGCCAAATATACAGGACAAGTTTGAATATTATTGTTCTCATAAATTCTGTTACCCATTTAAACTTAGTGAAGGCGATAAATTAATTGGATCCGGTGTTTATATATTGCATAAAGATGTTGCTTGGCTTGCGCATATAATCGTACATTTAGATTATAGAAATCAGGGTTTAGGAAAAATAATAACACAATATCTCGTAAATGCAATTGATAAAAATAGGCATCCCACCATCTATTTATTGGCTACCGAATTAGGCGAGCCAGTTTACTCCAAAATTGGATTTATTTTCGAAACGGATTATCTCGTTTATAAAAAGCCTCAAAATATATTAATTGAATTCGATAACACGCATTGCTTCGCTTACAATGAAAAATACAAAGAACAAATTATACAACTTGATTTAATTACCTCCGGAGAAAATAGGTTCTTTCGTTTAGATGAATATTTGAGTTCAGCAATAATATTTGAGGTAAATAATATTGTTGAAGGCTACTATTTACCTGATTTTGGCGAGGGGTTAATAATTGCAAAAAATGAGAATGCAGGTATTACACTTATGAAATTGCGCTTACAAACTCAGGATAATGGCATTTTCCCAATGCAAAATTCAGCAGCTATTCAATTAATGCATACATTAAAATTCCCGCTCTTAAAAAAAATTAAACGCATGCGATTAGGTACTGAAAGAAGTTGGAAACCCGAATTTCTATATAACCGCAGTGGTGGAAATATTGGATAAGGAAATATAAACAATTAGACATAATTGTTGTTTCAACACTAATAAATACATTTAGATGAAAATTTTGCGTTCCGAAACCCTATTGCCTCTCAGCTTGCAAGAAGCTTGGGATTTTTTCTCTACTCCAAATAATTTGAATAAAATAACACCCGTTGATATGGTGTTTAAAATAACCTCAACCGTTCCTGATAAAATGTATCCCGGGTTATTAATTACCTATAAAATAACGCCTTTTTTAAATATTTCAATGGATTGGGTAACTGAAATAACCCATATCCAACCAATGGATTTTTTTATTGATGAACAACGCAAAGGACCATATGCAATATGGCACCATGAACATCATTTTAGAGAAACAAAGGATGGTGTGGTGATGACAGATTTACTCTACTATCATATTGGTAAAAGCATTTTTGGATGGCTTGCCGGAAAATTATTTGTTGATGCACAGGTAAAAAAGATTTTTGACTTCAGAGAAAGCACTTTAAAACAATTATTTCCTCCTCTTAAATAAAAGTATTATCTTCAATACTTTGAATCTATTTTCTTTGGCAATACTATGCAAACCATAGACAATTATTATTTACAGCAAGATGAGGATGTGAGTGCCTGTTTGTTGGGGTTAAGAGGTATTATTATCAAACAAAATAACAATATTACCGAATCGCTTAAATATGGAATGCCATTCTTTAGTTACAAAGGAAAAATGTTTTGTTACCTCTGGGTTAAAAAAAATATTAAAGCACCCTATATTGGATTTGTAGAAGGAAAAAAGCTGGAACATCCTGATTTAATATTAGAAGGGCGTAAGCGCATGAAAATTTTATTGGTTGACAAGGATGCCGATTTGCCACTAAAAAAAATTCAGAAATTAATTAAAATGGCGTTGGATTTATATATATCCGGTGAAATTTCAATTAAAAAATAAATTATTTTTCTATTGCGGCATCTACCATTTTGGTTTTCCACTCATGATATAATTCATTCACTAAACCATCGCTTAAGCCTTGTTTAGGTACATAAATTTTCTCAATTCCTGCCCATTTCATTACATTGATAAATATTTTTAATGCAGGAACAATAACATCTGCTCTATCGGGTTTTAGTCCCAAATCGCGTACGCGTTCACCCATGCTTAATTCATCCATGTACATCATTACCCGTTTTAAAATAGAAATACTGAGATAATTCTTGCCCGATTTTCCATAATGCTTCATTACATGGTTAATATTACCACCAACGCCGATAGCATTTAATTCGAAATTGAAGTTTTTATATTTTTTAATCCAATCCGGAATTTCTCTCCAGTTTGCATCTGTTACTTGATCATTTAAAATGCGCAACGTTCCAATATTAAACGACTTATTTGCTATCAGTTTTCCTTGACCTAACAATGCAAGTTCGGTGCTTCCTCCACCAACATCAATATATAAATAATATTCGTTTGGTTCGAGTCCATATTGTTCTAAAGGCAATTCCATAATTGCCTTACCCTCAGTATCTCCCGAAATAACTTCAATTGTCATTCCCGTTGCTTCTTTAACACGTATGATAATATCCTCTCTATTTTTTGCATCGCGCATTGCAGAGGTTGCACATACTTTGT
>JBBRGZ010000010.1:0-30036 GCA_038223395.1 Chitinophagales bacterium | reverse complement strand
AGCAGTTAACTCATGTTCTGCAGTTATAGGCTCAGTTGCCGATAATACAGATTGTAACGACGGAGTTGCCTCAATTAATCCGGGTGCAACAGAAATTTGCAACTTTATTGATGATGATTGCGATGGCGCTGTAGATGATGGCATCACTTATTTAGTATATTATTCTGATGGTGATGGTGATGGATACGGTGCAGGCATTGGAGCAAATTATTGTTCAGATCCTGGTGCAGGTTATGCATTAAGTTCAACAGATTGTAATGATGGTAACTCAGCAATTAATCCTGGTGCAATAGAAATATGTAATGGAATTGATGATGATTGTATTGGTGGCGTAGATAATGGATTATTATTTACATCTTATTATGCTGATATTGACATGGATACTTATGGAGATGCTTTTAATTCTGTATCAACATGTAGTGGAATTCCAGTAGGATATGTTTCAGATGCAACAGACTGCGACGATAGTCAAGCAACAGTTTATCCGGGTGCGCCTGAAATTTGTGATGGTTTAGATAATAACTGTAATGGCGACTACGATGAAGGAACTGTTATTGCTACTGTTACACCTTCAGGTGTAGTGCAAGCATGTAAAGGCGATCCAGCAGTTTTAACTGCAAATGCAGGTGCTGGTTATACTTATCAGTGGTATAAAAATGGTAACCTTTTAACAGGTGCTACTAATATTTCTTACGGTGCAACTAAACCTGGTTATTATCAGGTGCAGGTAAATATTCCTGCGGGATGTTTTGCTTTGTCTTCGGCTACTACTGTAAATATTTCTGTAGCGCCTAATTCAACAATTTCAGCACCAAATGGAACGAGTTTGTGCACTACTGTTAAATTAAAATTGAATTACAATGTATCTAATAGTTATCAGTGGTATAAAGATGGAGTTATGATTTCGGGAGCTAATAGTTATTTATTATTAGTTACAAATCCGGGTTCTTATTATTGTATTGTAACAAATAATACTGGTTGCTCAAGAACTTCTGCAGCAATTGTAGTTACTTCATGTAAAGAGGGTGATATCGTTTCAAATGAAAAAACAGAAATGGAATTATTTCCAAATCCAACAATGAACCAATTTACAGTTGAATTAACAACTACCACAACTGAAACTACAGCAACAATTCAATTGTATAGTATAATGGGGGCACTGGTATTTACATCTGATGCAACTATTAACGATGGCATTATTTCAAAAAACTTTACTTTAGAAAATAATATACCAGGTGGTATTTATATTGTTAAAGTTGTAATAGGTAAAAAAGAATATACAAAAGAACTTGTAGTTCAAAATTAAAAACAAGCATATATTAAAATCCTTCCTGTGGATACAGGAAGGATTTTTTATTCTATTTAGTATCAGCCTATCCGAAAAAAATATCAACGCGATATGAAAAAATTAATTTATTTAAGTTTGATTTTATTTCATGCGGTAATTTTATCCGCACAAACTAATTTATTAACCCAGGGATTTGAAACACTCCCTTTTCCTCCTGCAGGTTGGTCAAATGTGCGAATTACAGGCCCTTCTTTTCCTGGTAATTGGTCTCGTATAGGCAATGGAACAGCTCCAATTCAAACTCCACACACAGGAGGTTTTCAAATTCGATTTAATTCACATAATTATACAGCAGGTACCTCAGGCGATTTAAGAACTTCTGTTTTAAATTTTACGGCAGCTGGAAATTACACTGTCAGTTTTTGGATGTATAGAGATGCTTATGCTGCAAACGATAAACTAGAAGTGTTTGTAAATACATTACAAACCTCTGTTGGTGGAACTTTATTAGGAACAATCAATCGCGATAAATCTCAATCGCCGGTTGTAGCATCTAACGGTTGGTATAAATATACTTTTACAATTTCGCCTGCATTTAATACAGCAACAAATTTTATTATTTTTAAAGGCAGCTCCGCTTTAGGAAATGATATTTATGTAGACGATATTTCTGTAGATAGAACTGAACCCGCAATTCCAAATTGTGTAGGAACCATTTCACCCGCAAACGGAAGTACAGGTTTATGCGTCAATCAAACCTTAAATTGGGATAATGTGGCACTTGCTTCAGGATACAAAATGACCATCGGGTCTAATAATCCTGATTATAATAATATTGCAAATAATGCTGATTTAGGTGTTGCATTGGGTTATAGCGCAGCTTTAAATCCAACTACAATCTATGGATGGAAAATTACACCTTATAATGGTTTTGGCGAAGCAGCCGGTTGTCCAATAAATACATTCTCAACAGGAACATCAACCTGTTATTGTATTCCGGTTTATCTTGATAATTCCTGTGCTTCTGAAGATTATATCAATAATTTTTCTACAACTTTAGGTATCACAAATATTACCAATACAGCTTCGGGTTGTTCTGTAAATGCAAATAATTACACCTATTTTACAGCTCAATCAATTACAACATCGCAAGGTGGAAATTTTAATGTGAGCATGCAATCAGGCCCCGATTATGCGCAGGGATATGCTATATGGATTGATTGGAATATTGATGGCGATTTTGAAGATGCCGGCGAGTATGCTTTTTACTCACCTTTTGCAACAGTAGCAGTTGTAAATGGAAATATTAATGTACCTTTTACAGCCACCACCGGTGCTACACGTATGCGCGTGCGCAGTGCTTATAATTATGTGCCTGGTGCAGCAAATGCATGTACCACTTTTACTGATGGAGAAACAGAAGATTATAATATTCAAGTAAATGCATGTGCATCTACTATTACCTATTATGCTGATGCAGATTTAGATGGTTACGGGAATATAGCATCATCAATTACATTATGTACCGGAGTTACTGCACCTGCAGGTTATGTTTTAAATAATACAGATTGTAACGATGCAAATAATTTAATCAATCCTACTGCATCAGAAATATGCAATGGAATTGATGACAATTGTAATGCAATATCTGATGATGGATTAATATTTGTAAATTATTATACTGACGCTGATGCTGATAGTTACGGAAGTAATTCAGCATCACCCATAAATAGTTGTAATCCAATTGCAGGCTCAGTAAATAATAACAGCGATTGTAATGATGCAAATAATTTAATTAATCCATCCGCTACAGAAATATGTAATGCAATTGACGATAATTGTAATGCAACTATTGATGAAGGATTAATATTTGTAAATTATTATACAGATGCAGATGCAGATAGTTACGGAAGTAATATCGTATCACCTGTTAATAGTTGCAGTGCTATTGTAGGAAAAGTAACAAATAATTCAGATTGCAATGATGCGAATTTTGCAATTAAACCCGGTGCAACAGAAATATGTAATGGCATTGATGATAATTGTAATGCATCTATTGATGAAGGATTAATATTTGCGAATTATTATACAGATGGGGATGCAGATAGTTATGGAAGTAGTATCGCATCACCAGTTAATAGTTGCAGTCCTATTGCCGGCAAAGTAACAAATAATACAGACTGCAATGATGCGAATTTTGCAATTAAACCCGGTGCAACAGAAATATGTAATGGTATTGACGATAATTGCAATGCTTCTATTGATGAAGGCGTTGTAAGTGCAACCATAACCCCATCAGGTCCAACTACTTTTTGTAAAGGTTCAAATGTAATATTATCTGCAAATACAGGTGGTGGTTACACATATATATGGAATAAAAATGGTGCAGCTATAGCAGGAGCAACGGGTGCAAATTACACTGCAACTCTTTCAGGAAATTATACAGTTAAAGTTACAGTTGCAGGAGGATGTTTTGCAGTTTCAGCAATTACAGTTGTTTCTGTGAGTGCTTCGCCAACTGCTTCAATATCAACACCGGATGGAACTGATTTATGTGGTAAAGTAAACGTGCGGTTAAAGGCAAACAATGGCACAGGTTATATATATCAATGGTTTAAAGGAGCAGCGCCACTAGTAGGTGAAACAGGCCTTATTTATTATGCTACAGCAACAGGGAATTATAAAGTAAATGTTACAAATGCATTGGGATGTTCAAAGCTTTCTGCCGCAAAATCAATTTCAAAAACCTGTCGTGAAGAAGAAATAATAGCCTCAGAAAATTTGCATATTTTCCCTAATCCGGCGTCGAGTGTTTTATTTATTGAATCAACTATCAACCCGGAAATCAAATCTGGAAGTATGTATTTAATAAATATGTTAGGCGAACAAATTTATTTCCGCGAATTTGCCATTGAAAATGGCGTAATAAGCGAGCAATTAAATATCGATTACACAGTTCCGGCTGGGTTGTATTTTGTTAAATTACTTGTAGCTGAAAAAGAATTTACGCGACAAATTGTAATTCAAAAATAATTACCTAAAAGGTATATTGAGGTTGCTTTGCAGGAAATTACTGCAAATGGAACTTTATTGAAGCAACCACCTATTTTTATTTAACATCATTAAATTGTAGGCGTTGCTTCCTTTAGCGGCCTGAATTGACTAATTTTACGGCTCTAAAAACACAAAAACATGAAATTATTTTTCGCCCCCATGCGCATACTAACAATAGTTATTTGTTCAATATGCATTTTTTCTACAAATTTTGTTAAAGGTCAAGATACTCTGTTATCAGAGGGTTTTGATGCCTTTGCTGTAATGCCGCCATTTGGCTGGACAAACGTAAAGGTTGCAGGAACGGGCCTTCCTGGCATATATACGCGTGCTACTACAGGTGGTTCTCCAATACAAGAACCGCACACAGATCCTGCTGAAGCAAAATTTAACTCCTTCTATTTTGCAGCCGGAACTGCTGCCGATATGGCAACTTATGCTTTGGATTTTACAGTTTTAGGAACTTACACCGTAAATTTTTGGATGTTCCGCGATCCGGGTGTAGGAACCGATAAAATGGAAGTATACGTTAATACAACAGCAACCTCTGCCGGCGGATTTTTATTAGGAACAATTAATCGCAACCTATCTGCATCTCCTGCCGAACCAATCAAAGGATGGTATAATTACACCTTTACTGTTCCTTCAACCTTTAATACAGCAGCCAATTACATCATATTTAAAGCTATTTCCGGATTCGGTTATAATATGTATATGGATGACATTTCTGTTGTTCGCAACGTAGTAACAAATCCTAGTTGTATAGTTGACTTTCTTCCTGCTGATGGCGCAATTGATGTTTGCAGAAATGCCGAAATTACTTGGGATATTGTGCCTTTTGCAACAGGATATAAAATTACAATGGGAAATAACCCGCCTTCGTATAATAATTTAGCAAATAATTTAGATTTAGGCGCTGCGCTTTCATATTCTCCCTTATTAGCAGCTAATTCAACTTATAAATGGAAAGTAAAACCATACAATGCCACAGGAATTGCAACAGGTTGCTTAAATAAAACTTTAACTACCGGCGCTTCAGTATGTTACCAGCCGGCATATTATATTGAATCAAGTTGCGAAACTTTCGATTTTATTGACGATTTTTCAACGAGTGGAGCAGTTGTAAATATTGCGAATAATAATACAAGCTGCTCGGCTAACGCTGGAAATTATACCTATTTTTCAGGTATTACAGGTTCTGCAAATGTAGGTTCTACATTTAATATCAGTTTGCAATCCGGACCTGATTATCTGCAAGGTTTTGCAATTTGGATGGACTGGAATATAGATGGCGATTTTAAAGACCTTGGGGAATATGCATTTCAATCAGGTACTCCAACTACAGCTATTGTAAATGGAACAATTACTGTTCCCGAAACGGCAACTTTAGGAACAACAAGATTGCGTATACGTAGTTTTTATAATGAAGTGCCTTCAATTGACGAGTCAACTGTGTTATATAACGAAGGCGAAGCTGAAGATTATAATTTAACAATAACAACTTGCACATTTGTTACCTATTATCAAGATTTAGATGGCGATGGATATGGCAATATTACTGTTACTACCACAAGTTGCGTTGGAGTTCCTCCAGGGTATTCGGCTAACAGCACAGATTGTAACGATACGCAAGCTACAATTCATCCCGGTGCACTTGAATTATGCAATGGTATTGACGATGATTGCAATTTTATTATTGACGATAATGCTGCTACAGCTATTATTACCCCCTCAGGAGCAACAACAATTTGTAAAGGTGTACCGCTTTCATTATCTGCAAATACAGGTGTGGGTTACACTTATCAATGGATAAGAAATGGTGGAAATGTAATTGGTGCAACAACCTCAACTTATAATATTACTAAAACGGGTACTTACCAAGTAAAAGTTACAGTTCCAGGTGGATGTTTTGCAACTTCTGCAAGTGTAAATTGTACTGTAAATCCAAATCCATCAGCAGTCATTTCAACTCCGGGTGGAACAGATTTATGCGGACTACCATCATTAAATTTAGTTGCAAATGCCGGAACCGGTTATACTTATTTATGGATAAAAGATGGCGTTACAATTATTGGTGCAGTTAATCAAACTTATGTTGCAACTGCTCCTGGTGCATACAGAGTTAAAGTGTTTAATACTTACGGTTGCTCTAAAACTTCAGCAGTAAAAACAATTATTGCATCTTGTCGCGAAGGAGAATTTATTGTAGAACCACATATGGAGCTATTCCCAAATCCTGCAAATAATCAATTCAATATTGCATTTAGATTAGAAAATGGATTTACTTCTGAAGGCAGTCTTACAATTTCAGATGTATTAGGAAATATAATTTTTACAAAACCAGTAACCTTTGATGATAATACCTATTCAGATGTAATTTCTACCGAAGCATTTGCATCCGGAATTTATATGGTGAGAATTACAACCGGCGATGCACAAATAACAAAACAATTGGTGATTAATAAATAGAAAATAATTTAATAAAAAAAGCCCTGCAGTTGCGGGGCTTTTTTTATTAAATCTAACCTGATTATTTTTTTTAGATTTTCTACCTAACCAATTAAATTTTTTTTTGTACGATATTATGCAAATACCTCCCTCACAATTTGGCTATTCCTTTGCGGCTTAGCGTGATATTTTTTTTTCACGCAAAGCCGCAAAGTCTAAGAGTTGTGGTATGTGGTTTGAATTATTTTTATTTAATGTGTAAATACGTAGTATAGATTCTAATAAATGTATCTTAATTCGGCTGTTCCTTTTCTGCTTTGCGGCTTTGCGTGCTATTTTTTTTTCACGCAACGCCGCAAAGCCGCAAAGTCGAAGAGTTGTGGTATGTGGTTTGAATTATTTTTATTTAATGTGTAAATACGTAGTATAGATTCTAATAAATGTATCTTAATTCGGCTGTTCCTTTTCTGCTTTTCTGCTTTGCGTGCTATTTTTTTTTCACGCAAAGCCGCAAAGCCGCAAAGTCGAAGAGTTGTGGCAAGTGGTTTGAATTATTTTTATTTAAAGTGTAAAAACATAGTATAGATTCTAATAAATGTATCTTAATTCGGGTGTTCCTTTGAGGCCTTTGCTTGATATTTTTTCGAACCTTTTTGCAGCAAATATTGGCAATACCTCAACTTGTCTGTATCTTATTTTTTATTTTCTCAACCTATGTTTATGGAATTTTATTCAGCCCTTCATCCTATATCAAAATTCGTTAACCAACCACTTACAGCAACAAACTCAAAGGGTTATAAATTATGTTTTATGATTAATTATTGTAATTTTGATATTAAAATCACAACTATGAAAAATTTTATTTTCACTTGTTTAATCCTTACTTTAGGGTTTACCTCCGCCTATGCTCAAGGCAATCCCCAACCTTCACTTGTGCTATGTGATAATTATGATGAAAATGGTGTGGCCAGCGGCATTTATGCATCTTGGAATATCGATATTTCAGGAGGATATGTATATATATTGTATAATCAGACAAATACAATCAATGCGCAAACAATGTATCTCCAAGTGGATAAAAAATCAATTGCAACCGATGCCTACACTGCTGAAAAAACAATAACACTAACCCCCGAGCCCGGAAAGAATTGGTTAATGTACGATTACTATTTTTCTGAAGAGGCAATGTATAGATTATCTATCATTATGGATGGTAACACAATGGCAACTACAGAAACTTCAGTATCTGTTGTTGATGCAGATTTAATTGCAAGCGATACAATATCAACATTTTACTATGAAAATTCAGTTGTAAGTTTTTGCGAAAAAGTTATAGATGGTCAAATGATTGGCGAATCAGAAACTTTTAAATTGGGTGAAGACGGCAAAGTTGATGTAACGATTTTTATTTCTAGTGATGTGCCTTTTAAAACGGAACTGTTTTATGTAGACGTTTACGAAGGTGATGACCTTTATGAATCTTACGATATGGAGGTGCTTACAAATTGGGATTATGCGCATGTTATACAAACATTCACTCGGCCCGGTTCGTATGAAGTGGAAATTTATAATGCAGACGATATTTATGTAAATACAGGATTTGTTACAATAGAATAATATTGTTTTAATTAATTATTCGAGATGCTGTGTTCAATGCAATAGTTGAGCACAGCATCTTTTTTTTGCAACAAATCATCAACAGATGGCAATATATAATTATCAGGATATACACCACGGCCGGTATTTGATTCCATAGCAGAAATAATGATACGATAGTTTGCTCTTGAATATAAAATTTCAGTATTAGGTAAGCTCTTCTGTCCTGTAATGCCAAAACCACCTGTTAATACTGCAGCATTACCTCCGCTTTCTTCTCCAATTATTTTACCGCGCTCATAAGCTTGTATGCGCGATGCAAATATTGCAGAATTCGAAAAACTTCCGCCATTAATTAATACCGTTACCTTGCCGATATAAGGGTTGTCTATTGGTTTGTGTAATTGAATCATATTGCTTTTCTTCGACTTGATTTTCCTATCTCCATTATGGTTTTTATGAACCGCGTCAATGCCATGTACATAAATAAAATTTTTATCCAATAAATGGCTTAATAGAAAAATACCGCTTTTGGTATTGCCACCTTGGTTATCCCTTAAATCAATTATCAAATTATTTGATTCAGAATTTTCTATTTCTTTAATAATGTTTTTAATTGTCGGCTTAAAACGTTGACCATATGTTTGTCTTAACATTTTGTCGTCCCAAGTTTTTATAGTTAGCAATTGTATTCCCGAAGCAGGAGCAGTTAAAGTTATACCTGTTTTTTCTTGCAGTGGAATTGCTTCAAAGCGCTCTTTTTTTACAGCTTCAATTGCGTCTTTAGTAAGTCCTTTAATTGTAATTTCTTCACGCACATTTTCAGGCGTATTTATTACTACAGTATAACTTTCTGCATGCCCAAAAGAATAACTATAAAAATCTCTGAAATAAGAATTGATTATCCAAAGTGCATATGCATTATTATACCCATCACTCACTTGATGCTGTAACAAAAATTTCAAAATTTCGGATACAGGCTCACCATTAATAGAAATAATTTCCGAACCGGGTGCAATATTATTTTCTTGAGAAATGTTTCTTATAACAAACATTTTATCGGCTCGATACACAATTTGAAAAGGAAAAAATTTTGAATTTGTATTATAAAATGTCGTACTTTCTGTAGAAGGAAAAAGAGTAGAATGGCCGTCTTTTATTATCGATAACAATGGAGTTATATAATTAAAAAATGCAGCTTCATTCATCGGCGTAAGATGTTGATTTAAGCTGTCGAAAATGTAATTCATATATTCTTCTGTATTATATAAAAACAGATTTGTTAAATGGCCTTCGTATTTATCACGTAAAACCAGCAAATCTTCCTCTAATTGTGCAACTGTATATATTTGATTTACATGTTCACTATTTTGTGCTTGCAACTGCATAGTTAAATTAGAAACTAAAACGTAGACTAAAATCAGAATAGCGGTTCTCATTGTATGGAATTTGAAATCAAATGTAAAGAATTTATGTCAATACCTGCTCAACCAAATTGTATCATGGTCTGATTTTGGCTACGCTTAAAGTAGTATTTTGTTATGAATAAAATCCAACCAATAAAATATAAAGTGCAGCCGAAATTTACTTGCGTTTTATTTCTGTTGATTGGCTTCTTTTCCTTTGTATGGTATGGTAATTCCACTTTAATAGTTGCAGCCTCAAGAATTCAAACCGAATGTGTTTACAAGCAGAATATTCAAAGGAATGTAAAAACACTTAAAAATATTCAAGTCCAAATCAGACAGATTGTCCAGACAAATGATTTGAAAATATTACAATTGCAATTTAAGACTAGCCAAGTTCAAAATAAGCTGAAAACAGCATTTAAAAACCAGAATGACGCGGTAATAGAAATTAGTAGTCTTCAGGATTTTCTATCAGTGCATGCTTTGTATTCTCCTTTCAAAGAAAATCTGATCAATTATTTCTTCTACTTCTGTTAGCCCTGAGTGGCAATGGCAGCAGTAACGAATCCTTAATTGGGATAAATTCAAGAATCAATTTCGATTTTCAATTATTTATTAATGTAACCTTCCGTCGAATTATTAAGCGGTATTCAAATGTTTTTCATGCAATTTTTAAAAAAGATTTTCAAAATATGCAGCCTAATTTTTCTCATTCTTTTCGCGTCTATAGGAGTTGGACTTGCAGGTGGTGTGCCAATTGTAGCTTCTTCAAGAAAAGAAAATAAAATGTTACCTCCTATGGAGCTTGTCGATACCAAAGAGAACGATGCCGATTGGGAGTATTTTGAAGAAGAAGAATAGGATATAAAAAAAGTCCCTTGAAATGAAGTTCAAAGGACTTTAATGTTAATTATAAATATTAATTAGGCTTCAAAACTAGTTCCGCAACCACAGGTTTTTGTGGCATTGGGGTTATTGAATGAAAATCCGCGGTTGTTCAAACCTACTACAAAATCAATTTCCATCCCCGCCAAATACATGCCGTGCGTTTTTTCCATAATAATAGAAATATCGCCAATCTGATAAATATTGTCGTTTTCTTTCTTTGTGTCAAATCCTAAAATGTAAGACAAGCCGCTGCAACCTCCGCCTTTAACACCCACACGTAAACCGTATTCTGCCGGAATACTCTTATCTACTATAATTTGTTTTATTTCTTTAACTGCATTTTCGGTTAAACTTACCGGTGCTTCTATCAATACTTCCATAGTTTGTCTATTTGAATACAAAAATAGTAAACAATAGAGTCTTACTAAAGTTTCATAAAAACACCCTTTTTTGATTCTGTATATATATGTAGTAGATCATTTTGCAATAAAATTATAACAAAATCCCTCAAAAAAAATGCATAATAATTTGTAAATGAATAAGTTACACACTATTTTTTATTTAATTATCGCAAATAATCAGGTTATTCATGCTAAAAATCCCCTAAAACCTGCTATATATTAAATTGTGACAGCTATTTCGAAGAAAAACAGTAATTTTAGCGTGTAACAGGTTGATTTTCAATAATAACTGTTTGAATTGAGCATTTCCTCATTTTTTAGTGCCTAGTATTCAAATTGTGACTTAATATTTGCTTCGTGGCTGTTTATATTAATTTGATTAAAGACATTTAGTCGTCTTTTTTAAGGTAACTGCAATTTAAAAGTTGACATCGCGTTTAATGACTATCACATTTTTTTAAATAAAAAAGAATTTTTCAATTAGAGTTGTATTTAATATTCTTAATTTTAATTTTGCAACCCTCCTAAAAAGTAACAATGGATTTAATTTGGCAAATTGTAGGATACATTATTCCGGCATTAGTAGTGTTTCTCACTACGTACGCGGTATTACGCGCCTTTCTTGACCGTGAAAAGCAAATGCGATTGATGGAATATCGGCAGGCGCATTTACGCGAGGCATTGCCTGTGCGTTTGCAGGCTTATGAAAGATTGACACTTTTTCTTGAAAGAATATCACTTAATAATTTATTACCTAGAGTGCGCAAACAAGAAATGCACGTTGCTGAGTTTAGAACAGCGCTTATCAATAATATTCGCATGGAATATGAACATAACCTCAGTCAGCAGGTGTATGTTTCTGCCGATGCTTGGGCAATGATTAGAGCATCTAAGGAAGAAACCATAAGTATAATTAATCGCAATGCTATGGAATTGATGCCCGAATTGCCAGGAATTGAGTTACACAAAAAAATTATAGCTGAATTAGCCAATAGTGAGGATGATGCGATAACAATGAAAGTAATTTTGCAATTGAAAAAGGAAGTAATGCTCCTTTATGGGAAATAATCGCCGAATATTCCTTAAAAATTCGACTGTTTGCCTTTAGATTTTTGAATTATTATCATTTGAGTAAAATGCAAAACCTATTATCTTCACCAAAATTCAATTCTGAAAACAAAACGGCTTCTGCCAACGTAATATTCAACATCTGTAAACGCAACATTATCCTATTGTTATGTTGTGGATTTCTTCTTTCTTCTTGTTCATATTATTATTCTGAAAGCAAATATCAAGCAAATCAGGTTCGTGTTTTAGAAAATACAGAACCCGATTCAACAATTTTATCTATAATCGAACCATATAAATCTGCAATCGATGGTGAGATGAATTTAATTGTGGGTGAAATGGCTGTGGAATTAAAAAGAGCAAAACCTGAATCTACATTAGGAAATTTTATATGTGATGTTGTTTTAGCAGAAGGGCAAAATGCGACAGGCAAAAATATAGATTTTGCAGTGTATAATTATGGGGGAATTCGACAAGAATTTATTAATGCCGGACCGATAACAAAAGGTAAGGTTTATGAGTTATTACCCTTTGAGAATTTTGGTGCAATTGTGACATTAGATGGCAAGAGTACCGAGAAGCTTATTCAGAAAATTATTGATGAAGGTGGCTGGCCAACTTCGGGAATAAAAATTACAGTAAAAAATAATTTGCCTTCAGAAGTGTTAATTCAGAATATGCCCTTTGATATGAATAAAAATTACACTATTATTATGAATGATTACATGGCGAACGGTGGAGACAATATGAATTTTTTAGAAGGCGGCGAAATTAATATTTTGGGAATTACCATTCGCGACATGGTGTTAAATTATATTACTAAAGAAAATAGTGAAGGAAGAAAATTATCAGCTAAAATAGAAGGCAGATTTATTTATGCAGAATAGAAGATCATTTATAAAACAAATAACTTCAGGCTCAGTACTCGTTGGATTGGGTGCTATCTCTTTGGAATCTTTTGCTTCTTCTGCAGGCATGCAAAAGCTCGTTATTTTACATTCTAACGATGTACATAGTCGCGTAGAACCCTTCCCCGACAACGATAAGAAGTATCCGGGCATGGGCGGCATGGCGAATAAAGCAACGCTTATAAAACAAATAAGAAGCGAAGAGAATAATGTATTATTATTAGATGCAGGAGATATTTTTCAAGGCACACCGTATTTTAATTTTTATCACGGCGCATTATAAATGCAACTCATGACCGCAATGCAATATGATGCTGCAACAATTGGAAATCATGATTTTGATGCAGGTATTGATGGATTTGAAAAACAATTGCCTCATGCCGATTTTCCGATTATAGTTTCAAATTATGATTTTAATAATACGGTGTTAAAAAATAAAACATTGCCCTATAAAATTTTTCAAAAACAAGAAATTAAAGTGGGTGTGTTTGGATTAGGAATTGAGTTGGCAGGTTTGGTGCCCGGAAAATTATATGGCGATACAATTTATCAGGACCCAATTGCAAAAACTAAAGAAATGATTAGTATATTACGCGATGAAGAAAAATGTGATTATATCATCTGTTTATCGCACTTGGGGTATCAATATAAAGAGGATAAAATTTCGGATGTTATTCTCGCTCAAAAAACAGAGGGAATTGATTTGATTCTGGGAGGACACACACACACTTTTTTGGAAGCGCCTCAAGTTTACAAAAATATTATTGATAAAGAGGTAATTATTAATCAAGTTGGATGGGCTGGCGTGTGGCTTGGAAGAATTGATATTTTTTTTGAGAAAAAAAGAGGTAAAAAATGGCATTCTGGCGAACCTGTCATTGTTTCGAAAAAAACAAGTGAATAAAAATTTTTTTTACAGTTTATTTTTTCACACCTTCGTCATTCCGATGTTAATAAATAATAAATAAATATTTAATTCTGAGATGAGTAGCAACGATTTTCATACTGTGTGGGCCAATTGTCTTAAAATCATAAAAGACAATGTTAATCTTCAGAGTTTCAAAACTTGGTTCGAACCAATCGAACCTGTTAAATTAGAAGATGAGATTTTGACCATCCTCGTACCTAGCCAATTTTTTTACGAATGGCTGGAAGAACATTATGTAACCCTATTAAGAAAAACTATAAAACGCGAATTAGGAGCAAATGCCCGGTTGGAGTACAGAATAGTTGTAGAAAATAGTTCAGGAAATAATTCTCCCTTTACTATCGACTATCCTAATTACAATACCGGAAACAATAAAAATCCTGAAGTAGCAGCACCACTTGTTATGGGAACTAGTATTAAAAATCCTTTTGTAATTCCCGGCTTGAAAAAAGTAAATATCGAATCCGGGTTGAATGCAAATTACAATTTCGACAACTTTATTGAAGGCGATTGCAACAGATTGTGCAGAAGCGCCGGATATGCCGTTGCACAAAAACCCGGAGGAACCGCCTTTAATCCATTAGTAATATATGGTGCAACCGGTTTAGGGAAAAGTCACCTTGCGCAAGCAATTGGAAATGAAGTAAAACAAAACTTTCCGAATAAGACAGTTTTATATACAAATGCAGAAAGATTCACCAATCAATTTATCGAATCGCTCAAAAACAATTCGGTTAACGACTTTGTGCATTTCTATCAACTTATTGATGTTCTCATTATTGACGACATCCACTTCTTTGCCAATAAAGCTAAAACGCAGGATATTTTCTTTCATATATTTAATCACTTACACCAGGAAAGCAAACAAATTATCCTTACCAGCGATCGCCCTCCAAGAGATTTGGAAGGAGTTGAAGAAAGACTGTTATCGCGTTTTAAATGGGGTTTGAGTGCCGACTTACAATCACCCGATTTCGAAACCCGCGTAGCCATCCTCGAAAAGAAGATGTATGCCGACGGAATTGAATTGCCAAAGGATGTTGTGGAGTTTGTAGCATATAATATTACCAATAATGTGCGCGAATTAGAAGGCGCTTTGGTTTCTTTGCTCGCGCAGGCATCACTCAATAAAAAACAAATTGACCTCGACCTTGCTAAAAAAATTGTAAAGAACTTCGTTAAAAATATGTCGCGCGAAGTTTCTATCGACTTCATTCAAAAAGCGGTATGCGATTATTTTGAAGTGCCGGTTGATAAATTAAAAGAAAAAACACGCAAACGTCAAGTTGTGCAAGCGCGACAGTTGAGCATGTATTTGTCGAAAAACTTTACCAAAAATTCGCTTAAAGCAATAGGTAAACATTTTGGCGGCAGAGACCACTCAACGGTAATTCACAGCTGTCAAGCTATCCAAAATTTAATGGATACAGATACTAAATTTAAAGAAAGTGTTGACGATTTGCAGAAAAAAATACAGATGAGTATTTCGTAAAAGTCTTACTACAACTACTTATAAATGCCATGAAAATATTTTCATGGCATTTTATTTTGTAGGATTTATGAAATTTTAGGTACTAAGCATCTCTTTTATTACCTTTGCATCCCTTAAAATTCAGTTCTTATACATCTAATTTAATTTTTAAAGCCATACCAAAAGGTGAGGTGGGTGAGCGGCTTAAACCAGTAGTTTGCTAAACTGCCGTACTGGAAACGGTACCGAGAGTTCGAATCTCTCCCTCACCGCTATAAAGTAGAATAAATTCACTTTATAGCTAGCTAGCTAAAATATTGTTCGGGGCATAGTTCAGCCCGGTTAGAATGCCTGCTTTGGGAGCAGGAGGCCGCTGGTTCGAATCCAGCTGCCCCGACTACTAACACAAGGGTTTCAGCCTGCAAAGGTTTGGAACCCTTTTTTATTTGCATATGATTTGCATATAGAATGGCTTATTATCGTTAACAGTTAGAAAAACTTTGAAAGAATAAGGCTAAACTTTATGAAAATTTATTTGTAAACTTTGAAGAATTTGTTAAACTTTGCATATAGTTACCGAAACTTCTAAGGAGTTTCTTAAACTTTGGCAAAGAATTGGTAACTAAATGGGCGGTAAGAGATTCAAACTCTTATCCGACGCTTCGCCAAAAGGTCACTTTATTCAATTAAGCTAACCGCCCGTTAATATTACAAATTTAATCAAATGCCTTTGAGTTGAAAAATTCAAAGGCATTTTTCAGATTGTCGAATTAGTGTATTGAAATTTAGACACCATTTTTTACAACTTTTTTTGGTTTTTCAACGTTTTAGTTATAAGTTTGCGCAAGCAACGTCGCTAATCTAAACTTGATTAGTTATGCCGCCGATACACTGGCGGTTTTTTTATGCCTATTAGAACTACATTTTACATTGATGGTTTTAACTTTTATAATGGGTTAAAAACGGCCAAAAAAGCTAATCCTATTTGGGGAACTTTTTATTGGTTAGATCTTGTAAAATTTTGTCAATCCTTTTTATCAGAAAATCACGAACTTGTTTGCGTAAAATATTTCACAGCCTCTCCTATTGAGGAAGGTAAAAAGATAAGACAATCACAATTCTTTAGGGCAAATAAATATTTAAACGGAGATAAAATCCAATTTATTAAGGGTAAGTATTACAAAAAGCCTATTATATGTAGAGGTACCTGTAAAGAAACGTTTAATATTTATGAAGAAAAACGTACGGATGTAAATATTTCAGTCGAAATAATGGGAGATTGCGCTTTTTCAAAGACCGATCTTATTGTTTTAATTTCTGCAGATAGTGATTTAGTGCCTACTATGGAATATGTAATAAAAAATTTCAAAGATCAAAGAATTAAAATATATTTTCCTCCATGTAGACAATCTTATGATTTAAAGCAACTTGCTGGAGGAGCTGTTGAGTTAATGAATAATAAATTAAAATTTCAAAAAGCAATTATGGCTGAAACAGTCACACTTGGTGAAAAATCAGTTACCAAACCTGTCCAATGGTAATAAACCCAATTTTCATACATATCTTTTTTACTGCAATTCTTTATCAATGTTATTAGCCATTAAATTGTTTAATTCATTTGGTAAAATATACCCGGTTAACCTCTCATCTGTCTCCGGTTAAACCCAATCAAATACAGTAGGATCAAATACCCATCCGGTATAATTTTGTAATAGTGCCACTGTGCCACTGTTTTTTGCTCGGCGGGTAGGTAGATTGAACCCAAACCTTTCGAAGATCCTGTGTCCCTTCATAGCTAAAAGGATATTGTCTAAAGCACCTACATAAATTTTACTCCGATCTTTTGAAACTGAGTTTTTAAGAAGATCCGGCTTAGTGAAAATTTTACTTCCGTATTTAACAGTTTCAATTATGGCTTTTTCCAAATTGGTTATTTTACTAATATTTTGAGCATATCGAATAGTCCATTTTGAAGTCCAAAGTTTTAACCACTCGTTTACAATTATATCTGCCGTTTCCCGGTTGGGACAATAATATGAAAATGGGGATTATATTTCCGGGTAGTTGGATTGAAATTGCACTCTAAAGATTTAATACTCATTAAGATAAAACCTTTTCCTCTTTGCGCCCGTTTCCGGTATTTATTTTTAATTCTTTTAAATCCCCTAGCCATTGCATCAATAACTTCTTTTAACCACTTAGCTGAAATTGATTTTACTGTTATTGTTACAAAATGTGGTGAATCCCAGTATTGAACAACCGCTAAATATTTATTGATAATTTCTGCTTTACGGATGCAACAACATAATGTGCAAATCCTATTCTTACAATACTTTCCATGTAACCTTCCATTTGAATTTACAATTTCACTCTGACAATGGTAGCTATTCCAAAAGCTTTGTTTTCTTTCTTCATCTTCCTTTTTTGAAGCTACATCAATTAAACACAATGATAGTTTCTGCGTTATCGTTTTTCTTTTCGCCCTACCCTTCAAAGCCTCAGTATTTCCTATTTCTGTCCCATTTCTGCAAACCATTATTACGGGTTTTTCTATACCAGTTTTTTCCGTCGCTGTCTCACTTTGTGCTAATATATCAAGATTCAATTATATACTTGGCACCTGGATTTTTCTTGATACTATTATTGAATTTTTTAGTCGCGAGAACTCGTATTTTATTCTCAGGAAATTCTTCTATCCATTTTTTAAATTCTTCAAACAACTTAAGTATTGAAATTCCTGAAAATGAAATTAAAGTAAATTGTGAGGCGATAGAATTATAACCATAATAATATCTTTCTGATTTTTCAGAGGGTATTTTTATTTTACCCAGGTCATTCTGGTTGTTATCCTGATAAACTTTAAAATAAACTTCTCCTTCCTTAAGTGTATTATTATTTATGTTAAATGAAAAATATAAATATAGATCATATTCTCCAATGGCCAAAGTATAGCCATACCTGTCCTTATCTTCACTGTCCTTTATACCCATCCACATTGTTCTATTAATTACACTTTTAAAAAGTTCCTTAGTATCCTTAACACTAGGAATAGGGGTAATTAATTTATTAATTTCAAGGCGTTCATACCACTCTATACACAGATTCACATTTCTATTTAAGATGCAATAAATAATCCGTTTTGCTACATTGTTGTCTTTAATATTTATTCTGATTTCATTATTTAATGTTAACCATTCCTTATTACAAAATGATAATTTAATTAGGTCATTCCTTAGTTCGTTTTCAGTTCTAAATTTTTTATTTAAACAATCTGACCACCAAGCCAAATTTTCTTGACCTGTTGGATTCAATTTATCTGAAGGTGCGTCATCATGATCCGCACGATTTAATGAATATTTCCAGGCTCTTAAATTGCCATTTGAATAATGCCAGTCCCTTAACGCTTGATTAATATTTTTTTTATTATCAATGTAACTGGTTGGGACTATATGATCCCAATCAAAAGCTCTATTCGTATCATCGAGGTCAAATTGTTCAATTTCATGAAACCACTCAGATAATGAGGCTCTTTGGGCATAAAGTATTAAATCCTTATTATAGAACATGGTGTCAATAAAATCACCAAACTCTGATTCGTAAATTTTAGCCCAGGTTAACGTTGTAATATTTAATTGTGGAGCAATTAGTTTTTTCAATTTATTTATGCTTGGAAATTCGATTAGGATATCATTCCCATTAAAATCCTCTAACATTGCGCGTTGCACAGTGAATTTTGACCAAAATAATTTTTCGGGTAAATATTTAACGCCTGGCCAAATATTTCTCAACAATTTACTATGGTCTCTTTGCTTTTTAGCTTGCCCAAGCCAAGTAAATAAAGTTATTATACCAAGTACTTTTATTTTTATATCGGGCGTGACAATATCCTTTTTAATATGAATACGGTATAATAACATAAACATTATTTCCGGTGCTCTGGCTCCAAGGGAAGAAACAATAAAAACAGGTAGCCCAATTGTATTAGAGGCCCCATATATCAAAATATCACGCGTTTTTGATAATGTAGATGAATCAATAAATTGTTCTATGAATTTAATAAATTCATCTTTTTTACTTTCTTTCATAATCCTTTGAAATTGTTTTGGTCTTATTTTCAAACCAATTGAGTCATATTCTAAGGAGTTATTTTGTTCAGGTATATTATTAAATAATCGAAATGCAATCGTAATAAATCTTGCGGGATTAAAAAGTCCCTTGCATGCGTCTTCAATTTTTTCTTGTAAACTTGCTTTTATGTGAGATTTTAATATCGAATAGTTCAATTCCTCGCCAAGTAAATTAGTACCACCAGAATTTAGTCTAATAAATAAATTTTCAATCTCATCTACATTCCTTTCTTCTATATTTGCTTTTCCTGGATCGATAATTAATTTATTTTCATTTTCAATAGCTAGGGATATATTTTCCTCATTTTTGGCGCTTGGGATTTTAATGACAGATGTTGCTTCATCATAAATTTCAGAAAGATTAAGAAATAATAATGGAATTTTTTGTTTTTTGAGCATTTTTTTTACTGCATCAAAGATTTCCTCGAGTGAATAAAAATTTATATTTTCTTCATCCCTCTTACCAATCACTTGTAATTGGGCTTCATTATTTATATTTAATTCCTTTTTCCAATTCTCAACTGTTATTTTTAAATCTTCGATGCTAGTAGCGTGGATAAACAACCCTAAAGGAATTGGTTCATAAGAATCAAACGGCCAAAACTCTTTTAAAGGTTTACGCAAATAGTCATAATTTGAGATCTTATAAAAACTCATTGCTTTTGAAATGTTTCTTGACTCCAATGTTTTGTGATTGTCTTGTCTTCTGTAACCCCAAGGATGGGATTTCGTAATAACTCGAAATAAATATTTTCTATTATCTGTATTCGGATTAGGCTTTACTAAATCAATATAAACCATTATATTTTGATAGGATGTTTTGAATATCTTATGTATAAATTCAGCATCGTCACCTTTTTTTACTAGAGGGGTATAGAAACCCAAGCAAATAGCAGATGCTCTTTGTTGCCCATCTAATAATTCAAATTCATCTTTTTCACTGTTTTGTTTATTTGAAAGCACAAACGACCCTATTGGATATCCTCTTAGTAAAGAATCCCAAAGATTTTCAATTTGATGTGGTTTCCAAACAAACCCTCTTTGAACTGTGGGTAATGAGATTGTACCATTAGTTGCTTTTTCAACAATGTCATTCAATTTAAGAAAATCGTCATTCATTTCTATTATTTAATATTTTCAGATTCTATTTAAATTACTACTGAACTTCAGAAAGTGAAATAATTTTGAGGTTCAAAAACGCAACTATTTATGGGTATTATTCCATGCCCAATAATCGTAAATTATGGGTTTAATTTTGGCTTTTTTACATAAATTAAAAAGTGAATTTGTAAAAATAACATACAATTCCTTGTTAGTAATGTACGCCATAGATGGATTTTTGGGAATTGTTATTTTAAAGGTTTCATTTGAAATATCATTGATAATATTCTTCAAGGGAAGTAAGGTGAAATAATCAAATGGAATATGCATAAATTTATATAACTTATTTTGTTGATAAGCAGATGATTCTTGCATTGTCTTTATTAGGAGATTAACCATCTTTATCGCAGGACCGTATCCAATCCTGTCGGGTTTACTACCAACATTTTCTGCCCAATATTCGATAAATTGTTGAGAATAAAAATATAAAATATCATCATACTGAGCTGATGTTGTAACGGTTTCCAATTCATAAAATAAACTCTCAAAACTTTTATTCGCCCAGGCCCGATAAATTAAGGATGGTTTTTTTTCATTAATAGAAAGGGCTCTGAATATGTTTGAACGTACTGACTTTGCAATAATATCCGTTTTTCCAAAATCATTAAATGGGATTTGAAATTGAAAATCATAAGCAATTAATTTTTCAATTGCATCGGTAACGGAATTAAAAATGTAGGGTTTTTCTGGCATTGATAGAATTATTTAGGAAAATTTTTGAGCATTATTTTAATACTAGCCTCAGATGAGTATTTTACAATAAAAACCTTTATTTCAGCTTCACTTTTGTATTTTACCAACTTACCTCCTTCTAGTAATTGATGGTTTTGCTGATCACTTTGATAATCGCAGAAGAAAACGGTGTGATCGCTTTCACTTTTGTAATTTACGATAAAAACTTTCGCTTGGCTCATTGTTTTTGATTTTGTGGTGGTTATTATGTAATTTTAAAGTCTAGTCTTTCATTAGAGTGAACAAGGGGTTTTTTTAGTCCAATGTCTTGATAGTCTTCACGTCCTCCTGACGCCAAAACATATTTTATGCAGCTAGGATTTTTACACATTGGTTGTCTAATAAATGATAATGCTAGTTTTGTAAAATAACCTTTGTTGACATTACTATTAAACCTGGTGCTCCATCTGTCAATTTGGTCAAGTTCTGCACGAAAGACCGGGTGTAGGTCATTACTGCCGTCTTTAAAAATTCTTGATTTTGGTTTTTCTAGGTCTATCAATACACAGTTCCAGTCATCTGAGCTTTTGGCGGAACAAGAATTGGAATTTGTGACATCTGATTCTGATTAATCTTTGGCATCTTAATTCTATTGTCAAATCCGTCGGACTGCGGCATTCCTGAGTTTAAGGTATAGTTATTGTCATTAGTTTCTATTATTGCTGTAGGAATATTGGGTTTGTATTACATGTAATTGGCTTTTTTTCTTGCTCCCCTAGCGGTCAGCCTGACCCGCACATAAATTTTATCGTCTGTAAAACTGATCTCCTCCAATACTTGCGTCAGCTTATCCCAACTAGCATTTTCCCATGCTAGGGTTATAAACTTGGTTGTGATATCGCGATCGGAGTGGATTTTTTTTTTGAGCATTGTGGTCGTTTCAATTGCATTTTAAAAATAGGTAATAATTTGAAACTTATTGAATATTTCGGTCGCACTGCACCATCAATTCCGGTGCAAACTGAGCAGCCTCAAAAGTAAAAATAAATTCCTTCCCGGTATATTGAGATCTATTTTCTTTCATTCAATTTCTTTTTTCATCTCCTCAATTATTTTCATCGTTTCAACTGAAACGTTGCAAACCCTTTTAAGCAAATCAATAACATGCTCCTTATAATCTGCAAATTTGTAAGTATTGAATTTTTCTGCAATGGTTATATCTTGAGATTTTGACTCTTTATATTGGTCTAATATCCACTCTAAAGCAGAACGATTTCCAAGCTTATATTCCCATGCCTCAGAAGGTATTCCGGAAATAGAGGTATTTTCATCTAAAATTAATATTCCTAATTCTTTATTAGCCTTTAGTTTACTTTTAGGGCTTTCTTTAATACCAGTTTTTATTCTTTTTAAATTAAATGGTTTCTGATTTTCGTAATTTATATGCAAATCCATTAGATATTCTCCCCAAGCAGCCCACTTATTAAAATTTTTATAAAAAGGAATTTTAGGATAGTCTTGAGTTAAATTGCTCTCATATTTAATTTTATAGTTTGGATAATAAAATATTGCGTAACAATAGTTAAAAATTTTAGACTTAGTTATACTTTGATTTTTATAATGTTTTCTGAATTGGTTTAGACCCCAATCAGTAATATTTTCCTGCCTGTCCCCGCTTTTATCATAATAATATAATGGAATGCATAAAGTGTCTATAGTTAGGTGTAAATCTACTAAAGCATCTGTAGCTAAGGAATGAAAATTTTTAGAACTTGCACTAAAGTTTATTATTTTATTAACAGAGTTAAATTCAGGTAAGAATGTTTGAAGTTGTCCTTGAATATCAATAGGAATATAATCATAGTATAAAAACCTTTTACTGAAGGGGCGATACATGCAATATCTAATATTAGTTTTAGCAAACTTTGTAGTTCTATTTTTGGTCAATTTATCTCTAAATAGGCGGCCACTCCATTTTATTGTGGGCTTACATTTGGCTACGAAATCAATTGATTCATTAAGAATTTCGTTGGGTTTTTTATTATAATGCTTTTTTCTAAGATTTTCTATTTGCCATTTATTTAATGTTGTATTGTATTCTTCTAAAAAATATTTTATTTTGTTTTTTAAGTTACTTTCCTCAAAGTCATATACCCACTCATCTCTATTTGTAACACACCCATTAGAATAATATCTAAATAGAATTTTATTATATAATAGTCTATCTGATAATTTATTTCGTTTGTCAATTAACGGAATCAAACTATCATAGTCATTTTCAACAATATTTAACCAATTATTTCTTTCGTCTGGGGTAATACGTGAAAAATTTATTTCTTCAAAATTTGTTTGACTTAACCAATTTAGTTTTTCTTCTTTATTTAGTGTGTCCTGAATTGCAAAGTATTGAATATTGCAAACTGATTTATTCTCTTTACTGACTTTTTTTACAAGGTACATAATAGCAACTCCTGTAATAATTCCAAAAACATTTCCTATATTTAATTTTTGACCCATTTTTGACCTTATGTCACCACCTAAATCAATTATATAGGCGAAATCAAATTCTAAAGAAATACATTTTCGAAACCCATCAAAAGTTTTACTTTCAATAAAACTTCTATTTGTGATAAATGCGATTATACCATTTTTATTGATCCTATCCATTGCCCACCTATAAAATCTTGCATACGGATCGTATACTTTACTTTTTTGAGCTTTACTATATTCTATGAAGGTTTCTTTGATACGTTTGTCTATTCCCGGGTAATCCCTGTTCTTATTGAAATCGTTTTCACTAACTTGATTTGCATTATAAGGTGGATTCCCAATAATTACAGATATTCTTTTATCGTTTTGCCTTTTAATTCGTTTACTATTTTCTTCAGTAAAGGGTTCAAATAGATTGCCTTGCTTTCCCCTAAAATGAAAACTAAGATTGTCTAATGTATCTACAAAGCACAAACTTTCAAATTCCTTATAAATACCTGTCTTTTGCTTGTAGGTATATTCAATATTTAAGTTTGAAATGTAATAAGGTAAAATAGCAACTTCATTTGCATGAATTTCTTCCTGATATTTATATTCTATTTTATCCTTTTTGATATAATCAATGATGTCACAAATAAAAGTGCCCGTTCCAGTAGCTGGATCTAAAATTTCAACGCCATTGTCTTCAATAGATTTATTAAAAAATTTATTTAGTAATTTATCGGTAGATTCAATCATGAACCTTACAATTTCATTTGGTGTATAAACTACGCCTAATTTGTCAGCTGCTTTGGGATTGTAACTTTTATAAAATGTTTCATATACTACCTTTAAAAATTTTTGCTTTTCATGGTGGTCAGCTATTCCGGCGGCGGCGGCATTAATTGTTTGATAATAATGTTGAACAGTGGATAGTGCAACCCGCCGGATATTGCCTGTAAAAAAAGTTTCAATTACTTTTTGCAGTTCATGTGCAATATTATTTTCTCTGTGAAATTGGGTTTCATCAAAAATAGTATTAAAAATGTCTTCAGTTAAAATATGCTGAATAATCATCTCCCTAACATCTTCATTTGTTATTTCCGGGTTAATGCTGTCATGGCAAAGCTTTAAAAATGATTCACTTTCTTTTACAAATTTTGGATTTGTTTTTTCTTGGGCTATGATAATTCCCCTTAAAGTTTCAGTTACTTTCGGAATATCCTGTTTAAATAATTCTATCGCTTTCCTAAAATTCTTAACTTCCGGCCTCTCAAAGTTTATAAATTGAATTAATAGCTTGTTTAATGCCTCTGGATTATTCATTGGTACTCTCAGAATCTCATTTCCATTTTGAATTAATACAGCGGTTTTGGTGTCCTCAAACAGTATGTTTTCTTTTGGATACCCTTTATCAAATTTCTTTTTTATTTCATCGTCTAAAATGTCGCTTTCATCTTTGCTTTCCCAATAGCCCCAATCCTGTCTTAATGAATCTTTTAAGGTTCCATCAGGCGTTACATTTTTGCCTATTGTTCCTTTAATGGTAACTTCCGCAACAACCAATAACCCCTTAATTTTTGCGTATTCATTTAGTAGGTTAAAAAACGCTGTTCTTATTGCTGTTTCCTTCTTTGTTCCGCCATATTGAACAATTTTTTCGGCTACTCCTAAATATTGGTTAATTGCGTATTCACTCATTAGATATAATTAAATTTTGTCATAAATAATCACCTTCACCCCACTTATCATTTATTAGCGTTGCTATATAAGCAAATAATCCCACGCAAATCCATGTGATTATTAAAGACGGAAATATACCCCACCAAGCCCCCTTATGCCATTTAGCCAATAATAATTGAAGGGGAGCCCAACACAATAGCATCCCGAGCAAAAAAACAATTATACTTAAAAACATAAAAAGTTTTGCCTTCCTTGTTTTTTTTTCCTTATAATTTTTCATTAGTGGAAACCTTAAATAACACTCAATAAATATTTTATTATTTCCTTTTTATTTTTTTCCTTAAACCCTGCAAAATATCCTATTGTTGATTCCGGGTTACTATGGGTTAATGCTTCCCCTACAGTTTTCATTGATGCTCCGTTTTTAACCATTGTGGTTGCAAAGCTATGTCTTGCACAATGAGTTGAAATAGAGGCAGCAATTTGCAAATTTTTTGCCTTCCATTTCAGATTTTTATTCAAATGGCTTGTAAAGTTCTTAATTTTCATAAAGTTCCTTTCCTCAATTTTGGTATCGGAAATAGTGGAAAAGATCAAATTATAAGGTTTCTTTTTCCGGATTGCCGTATTTCTCAATTAACTTTCTTGCAAAACCACTTAAATAACCGTTACCGGGCGTTAAGTCAGTTTTTGAGGTATTAATTGTTTTCACCCTGTAAAATACGAAGATTTCTCCATTTATGTTTTTTTATCTTAAATTGACTAATCAATGTTTAGGTTTAATCAATTCTATCACCCGATATAATTCTTCGGTTGGCTTACCATCTATAATCGCTTTCGCTAGTGAATGACCATGATATACATTTTTTGATGCGCAGGTTGGACAGCAAAGATCAGACAGAAATATTCCCTTATATTTGTTATAGGGCGTTAGATTAAATATCGTTGAGCAATCCTTGCAGAGCCAATGATATTTAAAGGACAATGATTTACCTTTATAAAAATGGTTCCGTAAAGGAATAGGTAATGAGATTCCAAATTTACTATAAAGGGTAGCATTGAGGTGGTATAAATAATCTTTCATATTTGGTTAATTAATATTGTGATTTTAACATTATTTTCATTCATACTTGGAAATCAAGTGTAAAATTTTGAAAGCATGATTACTGCTCAGGCTTATTTGCAGTTAACTCTGAAAGCCAACCATTTTTATCGATTAAAATATTTGAGTTAATAAATTCATTCCAAGATTGCCAACTAAAATATGCGCTTGGGTGTCTAATAAAAACTAATTTAGCGTTGTAATTTTCATTATTTGTAATTGTTGCAACTCTCGGATAAATTCGACCAATTTTAGCATGATATTGAATTCCAGTACTTGTAAAATTATACTTCTCAATTAAGGGACTAGGGAAATAATTTGAAGCTTGTACTCCACAAAACAATATGTAATTAGGGCGTAAGATATCAATAACCTTAAAAAGGGTATCCCAACCATTTTCAAATTCTAAATCATTAGGTCTGGTATTAATATTTTCAAGGTATGTTTGAATAAATTCATGAAAACAAACTGATTTCCAAAAATTTTCCCTTTCGGCATTAGAGGTATCCCTCCCTAAAATTGCATGTTCAATATTTCTAAAAAAACGACTATTTTCCTTGCCATATTGAGCTTCATTAATAAAATACAGACCCTGACATTCTACTATACCTCTCACACATTCATTATTTTCTAATTCGGCCGTCACCTTATTTCTTGAATCCTCATCCTTTCCCCAATTATAAACACTCTCGCCAATTATTAGAATCTTATTATTTGATTTTAATGTAGGATATTCTTTGCCGACCCACGGCAGATATTTTAACGAATGTGCTTGTCTAAGCTCATCATCATATAAATTTGATATATAATTAATCATATTATTTTTTAAATTCAATTTTGTTTTTATTCATTCAAATAATACATCAACATTTTAGCATACTCTTTTTCTTTTGCAATCTTAAATCCATTCCAATAATTTTTAATTGTTTTGAAGTTGAAATGTCCCATGGTTTCAGAAATCATTTTAATGGTTTCCTATTTTTTTAATTTTGTATTGGCTAATGGATATCTTGTCCAATAGGAATTACTTTTTTTCCTAAAATAGCTTTTTCAAGTATTTTTTTAAATGTTGGTTTACAAATCTAGTAAAAATTTTGCCAGGTCATTTCTTTACTAATGCGGTAACATCCGATTAAAGTTTTTGAAAAGCGTAGTTTCTCGCTTCCCAAATCAGTATTTTAAGGTATATTGATAAGCCAATGTGATTATTTTGTTGACTTAATAACGATGCTCTTTTATTGTTATGGTTGAGTTTTAAAGGGTTTAATAAAATTTATCCAAAAGCAGTCATCAAATAAAAGATCCCTATTATAATTCCAATAATTACCGGCGTAACAATAATTGCAAGAATCCATCCAATTCTTGTGTGGATTTCGTCTAAGTGATTTTCAATCAATTCGGTATTTAGAGTGATTGACTTTTGACCATCAACCGGTTCATACTCATCGATGTTTTTCTTGTTAACAAATAAACTGGAAGATATTTTTCCGTTGAATTTACTTTGATAAAATTTCATAATATTTGGGTTTAGGTTTAAAATATTAAGGCGAATCAAATCTATAAAATTAGTAAGAGTTTATTGCAAATCAAGTGGGATTTCCCTTTTTACCGAAATACGCAATGCCTAATGCCTCAAAACCCTCATTAATTAATTGTAAATTAAAGGTGCCACATAGGCAGCTTACGAATCTTCCAGAACCTTCAGTTTCCATAATTTAAAATAAGTTATATTTACAATATGAAATCTGTAGGATTTACTATCATAGCCTTTTTTCTAATTAATAGCATTTTTGGGCAAACCTATTATTCTATGAAAGAACCAGGAACTGCATGGATGGATGAAAATCAAGATGGAATTTATTTCAGCGACCCGTATTATATTAATTTGTATACTGTTGAATCCGATACATTTTTTAACGATAATATTTATGCAGAAATTAGCATACAAACCCAACCAATTTTGTGCACAGGATACCCAGGAGGATGTAATTGGGCGCCTGGAGATGTATGGAACTCTTCTATTTATCTGAGAGATAACTTGGCTGGCGAAGTTTATATCGGTAATGCCATTTCGAATGATGAAGAATTATTATATGATTTTAATTTGGAAGCAGGAGATACATTACCACTAAGTTTTTTAAATTATAATTTGGAAAATTTTGTAATTTCTGTTGACTCGATTTTAATTGGAAGTAGTTATAGAAAAAGATTAAATATTGGCAATCATATTGGTTGGATTGATGAGCCTTATACTGCGTTAATTGAAGGGATTGGTAATACGAATGGTTTGTTAAGTATAATTGATGTGCCATTCGAAACTTCTATAAATTTTATTTGTTACACCTATCAAGGTGAAACCACCTATTTTGATGATCCTTTTTTGACAATAACATATGTTGATAACAATGAAGATGTTTGCGATTTAATATTTTTAGATATTTCAACACAAAATAGTGCCGCAAATAATTTGTTGGTTTCAAATAATCCGGTTACAGATATTGTTTATATAACATTCCCATTTATTGTTCAAAGTGACCTAAATTACACCTTGTATAATAGTTTAGGTATCCCTCAAAAAGATAATATCACTACAAATTATACCGAAAGAATTATCGAAATGAATATGGTAAATCTTATTCCCGGAATTTACTATTTGCAGGTTTCCTATGGCGATAAAATATATATTGAGCCAATTGTAAAAATCTAATTTTTTTAGAAACTAAATAAGTAGGAGGAAGTTATTGACTTCACTTTTCTTTGCAAATTCAATCCAATTTTATCTATTCCATCGGCGTATAAGAAAATCTTCTTATAACAACTTCATGCTCAAGACCATCGGTTGGGGCTACATTTACCCAAGGCAATATCCAAAAATTAATTCGGGCATTTGTTGTAGCTCCGGGTGTAGGAATAATTATTGGTAAAGAAGAATTTCCATCTTCTGATTTTATACGCGCAGGATTATCTAAATCAAAACTCCACTCGGCAATTAAATCAGCAGGAGCCTCTGAATCGCCCTTATAACTGTACCAAGTAATCAGTGTGTCGGTCCAATTGAAAACATGCGTTGAAACACCAATAAGTTCGCCTGGGTTATTTTGGGCAGTATGTGTGCGCTCAGCAAAAAAGGTGCCGAAACTTACTGGTTGCACACTGTAATTTAATGTAAACTCATTTGCGATATTACCCCATCTTGAAAATTCTATATCTACTTCACTGTTTGCACTTTCGTAAAACGAATTATTGTCCCACGTAAATAAACCTAAAACAATATTTTCGGGAATGTTTTCAAGGTCTGCCTGTGTTACAAAAACATATTTTCCGTAACCAACAATTTCTTGAGTTACTACTTCTGTTGAATAC